>QNEE01000140.1 GCA_003645085.1 bacterium
CAGGGAAACCGTTGCCACGTGCTCCTCGTCCGAGATACCCTGTCGAACTGCGTTATCCGCTCGCGGAATGGGGTAGCGACCTTCAAGGACGCAAAGTAAGATTGAAACTACGAATCGACCCGTTCGGGGAAGCCGAAGAAATAGAAATACTCGCATCCTGTGGAAACGATATTATCGATAAAGCCGCTATAGCCGGAGTTAGAGAATCAGAATGGAACCCCGAAGATATTCCGATTGAACAGATTGGCGGGTGGTTCTATTTCGAGGTTCCCGTAACTAAACCTAAGGAAACAATAGACCGTTCTACAAATTAAAGGGAGGATAAATGCTACAATTAAGGCCATCCGAAGAACTTTATCCGAGGCTCGATTTGGCCGAGGGCGACCGTGTATTGGCGGTGAATGGGCCTAACATCGTCGAGGGATATATCGACGCCGATTTCCGAAGCGGGATGGAACTCCAGCAACTTAAGAAAGAAACTTACGATGCGATATTCGCTTGGTTTACGGACCCAGACGAGGAAAAAGCGAAAGAGGTCGTAATTCACGCTTCGAGAATCGCCGCTTCCGGCGGTTCGGTATGGCTGATAGTTCCAAAGAAAAATTCTGTCGAAAACCATAAGGCTACGGGCGTTTTAAGCGATAGACTTATCCCTCTTGCTAAGAAGTCCGGACTTAACCAGAAAAAAACTCTCGGCGTCGGGCCGCATTATTATGCAATCAAGATGCAAAAACACGGATAGATAAGATGCCGGGAAAACGCAGCTTCGTATATAGCGCCTCGACCCGAAGGAGACTATATTTTGCCGGAGTTTAAGAAATTGACTGACGAGATTGCAGTCGCGTTGAGGCTGGCAAAATCGAATATGTTATAGTCGGTTCCAACACTTAGGTTGTCTGTGGAAAGCTGAGGATAGTGCAAGATATTGACATTATTGTAGAAATTTCACAGGAGCAAATCGACGCGCTTACAATAGAATTGGAGAGCCCTTGTTTTTTCCCTCGACAATACAACTGCGAGAGAAATTTCACCGACATCGCGGACGTTTAATATCATCGATTTGGAGACGGGGTTGAAAGTCGCTGTTAAGGCGAAAAGGGATATATAATTCGAGAACTCGCTGTTAGAGCGTAGGCGGCTTTCCGAATTTCCGGGCAGGTTTTCAGTTTATACCGCTTCGCCAGAGGATACTATATTATAAAGCTATTGGTTTATAAAATCGGCGTCTCGGACAGGTATCTACGAGATATCGCGGATATTTAACTGTATCTTGCGATATGCGATAGGAATAAATATGACAGAACAAAAACGTAATTGGACAGGCGGTAATCAGGAGTCTTTGATTGACGTTGTCAAGCTGACAAAAACATTTGAGGATATAATTGCCGTTAATGAAATATCTTTTTCGGTAGACGAGGGTGAAATTTTTGGTTTTCTCGGTCCCAACGGAGCGGGAAAAACCACTACTATAAATATTCTTACGGGTCTTTCCAGACCGGACTCAGGAACAATAGTAGTCGCGGGGCTGGATTGCACTAAAAATCCGAAGGCAGCCCAGCATTTAATAGGAATCGTCCCCGACGAAAGCAATCTTTATCCCGAACTCTCCGGCTTCGACAACCTTTGTTTTTGCGCGTCGTTATATGGTATTCGTAAGAAAGAAAGGTGTGAACGAGCAAGAGAATTGCTTCAAATTTTCGGATTGAGAGAAGCGGCCAACAGGAAGTTCGCCGGTTATTCCAAAGGAATGAAACGGAAATTGACCATTGCCGCGGGTATAATTCACCGTCCACAGATTTTATTCCTCGACGAGCCGACAACAGGTATAGATGTCGCCAGCGCACGGCAGATTAGACAGCTTATTTCTGCGTTAAACTCGAATGGAACCTCTATTTTTCTTACCACTCACTACATCGAAGAGGCCGAACGGCTATGCAACAGAATAGCATTCATCGTAAAAGGACGAATCGTTCGCATCGATACGATTGAAAACCTGATGGGGCAAACTCAGGGTCAACATGTAGTGCAATTTGCATTTCAGACCACAACGGACAAGGCCTGTGAGTATATAAAGGCCGAATTCCCTGAACTCCAGTGCAAAACTGTCTCAGAAGGAATTAGTATAGAGTCCCCTCTGCCTATACGTGTAGGCCCGCTTGTGCGGTTATTGGAAGATAACGGCCTCGAGGTGACAGAGGCAAAAAAAATCCTCCCAACACTCGAGGATGTTTTCGTGAAAATTACCGGTATCGAAGCAGGAATGATGAAACAGGAAAAAGAAAAAATGAAAATGGGAGGTAATGCGTGAAAAAATGGATTGCATTCTGGAACATTTTGCTCAAGGACGTGCGTTCCTACTATCTGAAACCGCCCAATATCAGTTGGGGGCTGCTGTTTCCTCTGGTTTGGATAACGATGTTTTTTATTCGTTCCGGAATGGGGATGGACAAGCTTCCGGATTTGCTTCCCGGTCTGGCGGCATTGAGTATTCTCTTTGGAACGACCAGTGTTCTTTCAGTTACTGTAACTTTTGAAAAGAAGGGCAGGTCTTTCGAGCGTCTCCTGCTCTCCCCCATATCACTGGAACTTTTAATGCTGGCAAAAACATCGGGCGCGATTATATTTGGAACAATAAACGCTCTTGTGCCGATTTTCGCGGCAATGTTCTTAGCGGATTTATCCGCTCTGAACTGGTATATTTTTATCCCTGCAATAGTGCTTATTGCCATAAGCTCGACATTTTTGGGACTGTTTATCGCCGTCTCGGTCAAAGAGGTTTTCGAGGCGCAGACGTTCTCGAATTTTTTCCGTTTTCCGATGATTTTTCTCTGTGGCCTTTTTTTCCCTATCGCTTCTCTTCCAATTTTTTTACGTCCACTTTCATACGCATTACCTCTTACATACGGCACCGATATTTTGCATGGTTCGATGAATGGGTCGAACCTGATGCCGTTCTGGATGGACTTTCTGGTTTTATCGGGTTTTTGCGTTGTATTGTTTTATTTCAGCTTGAGAAATATAAACAAAAAATGGATTACTTGATACGCTGGGCAAAAGAACTTGACGTCGACGGCCTTTTCAACAATATAACGGAAAAATATAAGTTCGATATATAATAACGAAAGCTTATGAAAGACAACAAAGGATTCGAACTCGAAACGTATTGTGTGGTGGACCTCGACGCTTTTCGAGATAATATCGTAGAAATAAAGCGCTGGGTCGAGGACCGCGAAATAATCCTGGCCGTTAAAGCCAATGCTTATGGGCATGGTGTCGTGCCGATTTGCCGGGAGGCCTGGAACACCGGAATTCGTCATTTCGGAGTCGCTACCGTAGCCGAGGGTGTCGCTATACGGGAATCCGGTATCGACGGCGAGGTGATTGTGCTAACACCCGCCACGCTCGAACAGGTCGAGGCTATAGTCGAATTCGACCTTCACCCAAACGTGGTCAGCGAAACCTTTGCAAACGCGCTAGCCGCCGAGGGCCAACGGCAAGGTAAACCGGTCGGATGCCATATCGAGATAGACACCGGTATGGGCCGGACAGGTTTCTGGCACACCGATGCGGTCGGCGATATCCTCCACATAGCCCGCCTTCCCGGGCTTACTATAAAAGGAGTATTCTCACATTTCCCGGTAGCGGATTCGCAAGGAAGTTCGGATATAGAATTTACCCGCGCCCAGTTAGCACGGTTTTCCCGGATAGTTGGCGAACTCGAAAAATTAGGGATTAAACCGGAACTCGTTCACTTTTCCAATTCCGCCGGCGTTCTCGACCATCCGGTCTTTGGCAACGGTATCCGGCCGGGGATACTCGCCTATGGTTTGTATCCCTCGGCGGAGGCCGAAAACACGGTGCGTGTGAAACCTATTCTCTCTATGTTCAGTCGTGTAATTCAATTGCGCGAATACCCGCCGGGGACGAGTATCAGCTACGGCAGAACATATACGACGCGAAGCAAGGAGAGGATAGCGGTTATCCGCGCGGGTTACGGCGACGGTTTGCGCCGTGCGCTGTCTAACAGAGGATTTGTTCTTATCCATGGTAAGCGCTACCCGATTGTGGGCCGCGTTTGTATGGATATGACGATGACCGATGTTACCGGCAGTTCGGTAGAACTCGACGACCGCGTGATAATTCTTGGTTTCGAGGACGGCGGTTCTATTACTGCCGAGGACCACGCTATCTGGGCAGGAACCTTGAACTACGAGATACTAACAGGGATTTCCGAGCGTGTAAAGCGTCTTTATAAGAAAGGGGAATGGGTGGTGGAGGCGTCAGAATTGCCATATTTGGCAGAATATGACCAGCAGGAATAGGAATAGGACATTTCTGTCAATATATGACACAGCTGTCTTAATCGCATTGATACTGTAAAAACACTGTAACTTATTGTATATCAGCATAATATAAGAATTTATAAAATTTGGCATACCTCCTGTATTGTCATTATTGGACAGTAGACGTTCACTAAAACTATAATCAAACAGGAGGTGAATTATGGCAATCGTTCGATGGAGACCGTTCGGAGACCTTGCGGATTGGACCGACGAGGTAGAACGGCGAATAAGGAGGATGTTCAGGGAAGAGCCGGAGGGCGATAGTCCGATGTGGGCCCCGCGTGTAGATATAAAGGAAACCGCGGACGCTCTCGAGGTTCACGCCGAGATTCCCGGAATGAAAAAGGAAGATATCAACGTCTCGATGAAGGAGGGAATCCTCTCCATTTCCGGGGAGAAGAAAACCGAGGAACGGGACGAGGGGGACAACTGGCATCGCATCGAGCGGATGTTCGGCACGTTCCGGCGCAGTTTCTATATCCCTACGGAGGTGGACGAGACCAAGGTGAAGGCGGCATATAAAGACGGTGTCCTGACTATCACGATGCCGAAAAAGGAAGAGGCCAAGCGCAAGGAAATCCCGATTCAGGTGGAATAACGTGGACGCGTATGAATAACCGTAGGTAGACATCCATATACCCTACGGGCTTACGTGTGCGCCATTAGGACGGTAGAACGCAGGGGCGACGCGTGCGTCGCCCCTATCGAACCCAACAATATGTAAGAACAGGCAAACAGATAAAATGCCAATAGCAAGGAGAGCACTATGCCAAAAATCATAGGAATAGACCTCGGGACGACAAATAGCTGTGTCGCGGTCATCGAGGGGGGCGAGCCGACCGTTATCCCGAACTCCGAGGGTGGCAGAACAACGCCGTCCGTGGTCGCGTTCACCAGCAAGGGGGAACGGCTCGTCGGTATCCCTGCAAAGCGGCAGGCGGTTACGAACCCGGAACGAACCGTCTATAGCATCAAGCGCTTTATGGGCAGGCGTTTCGGCGAGGTGCGCACGGAAATCTCCGAGGTGCCGTTCAAGGTTATCGAAGCGGAAAACGCCAGTGCCAGAGTGCAGATTGGGGATAAAGTATATTCGCCGCCGGAGATATCCGCGATGATACTGCAGAAGCTCAAAACCGATGCCGAGGATTACCTCGGCGAGAAGATTACAGACGCCGTGATAACTGTTCCGGCATATTTCAACGACGACCAGCGCAAGGCAACCGCCGACGCCGGCAAAATCGCCGGATTAAACGTCCAGCGGATTATTAACGAACCGACCGCGGCGAGTTTGGCATACGGCCTCGACAAAAAAGAGACTAATGCTACTATCGCAGTTTTCGACCTTGGAGGCGGAACCTTCGATATCAGTATTCTCGAGATAGGCGACGGCGTGTTCGAGGTTAAATCGACTAACGGCGATACACATCTCGGAGGAGACGATTTCGACCAGCGTATTATCGACTGGCTTGTGGAAAAGTTCAAACAGGACCAGGGTATAGACCTATCGAAAGACCCGATGGCTCTACAGCGTCTCAAAGAGGCTGCGGAGAAGGCTAAAATCGAGCTTTCCAGCACAGCGACGACGGATATCAATCTCCCGTTTGTAACAGCGGACGCCAGCGGCCCGAAGCACTTGAACTATACTCTAACCCGCGCCGATTTGGAGAAGATGGTCGACGACCTTCTCGACCGTGTTAAACCACCGGTGGAAAACGCACTCAAGGACGCCGGCGTTTCAAAAGACCAGGTCGACGAGGTTATACTTGTCGGCGGAATGACTCGTATGCCTAAGGTTCAGGAAATTGTGAAAAACCTTTTTGGTAAAGAGCCGCACAAGGGAATCAACCCGGACGAGGTTGTCGCGATGGGCGCCGCTATTCAGGGTGGGGTGCTCGGCGGCGAAGTTAAGGATATACTCCTTCTCGACGTTACGCCACTTTCGCTTAAAATCGAGACGCTCGGCGGAGAGGCGACTTCGATGATAGAACGCAACACGACGATTCCGACAAAGCGAACGGAAACCTTTACCACGGCTGCCGATAACCAAACTCAGGTCGAGATACACGTTCTTCAGGGGGAACGCCCTCTGGCGAAAGGGAATAAATCGCTCGGTAAATTCTATTTAACGGGCATTCCGCCTGCACCTCGCGGAGTTCCGCAGATAGAGGTTACGTTCGATATAGATGCGAACGGTATTCTAAACGTTACGGCGAAAGACAAAGCCACTGGCAAGGAACAGTCTATCAGGCTCGAGGCCTCGAGCGGTTTGACCGAAGATGAAATCGACAAGATGGTAACCGAAGCCGAATCGCACGCCGAGGAAGATAAAAAGCGTAAAGAGGAAATCGACACGCGCAATTCCGCTGACAGCCTGGCATATCAGACCGAGAAGGAACTAAAAGATTTGGGAGATAAACTCTCCCCCGACACTCGGAAAAAGGCCACCGATGCCCTGAAGGATTTGCAAGAGGCCCTGAAAGGAGATAATATAGCCGATATTAAAACTAAATCGGACGCCTTAACGGAGGTTTGGCATAAGGCGGCACAGGAATTGTATCAGGCCGGACAGCAACCCGGTGCTGCCGAAACCGGCCCGCAAGCCGGGCCTCCTCACGGAGATACCGACGAACAGGACGAAGGCGGAGTGCAGGATGCC
>QNEE01000141.1 GCA_003645085.1 bacterium
CGACGAAATAGAGAACGCGGAAGAGGAACTTGTTGCCCGCCGGATATTATCGGCGGTAAAAGGGGATATCGAAAGCAAAGGGATTCTCCAGGTAGCGGAAGGAAATGGGACACGCCCGGCCGAATGGGGAGATATCGCGATTCTCTATCCGTCCCGGACGGACTTCCTCGAGCCGCTTCGGAAAGCGCTTCTGGCTCGGAATATTCCATATATAATAATCGGCGGGAAAGGGTTTTATTCCACCGAAGAGGTGCGCGCGGCGCTGGATTTACTTTTTTACCTCGACGACCCCAGAGACCGCCTGGCTCTTTTCGGCCTTTTACGGGGGCCGCTTTTCGCTCTGCCGGATACGGTTATTTTCGCGGCGTCTATAGCCGGGGAAAAGGATATCCGCGAGGGTCTGAGGCTACTGGTCGAAAGTCCCGATTGCCCGGAAATACGCGACCTGCTGACAGAAGCCGAGCTTGCCTTAGCTCGAGATTGCTTAAACTCTTTATCAGAATTAGAAAACCTGAAAGAAAACATCCCACCGTCGGTTTTACTTTCACATGCGTTCGAAAATCGCGGGGCATGGGCGACTTTTTCTGGGATGCTTAACGGCACACAACGTGTTGCCAATATCGAGAAATTGATAGGTATCTGTTCCACTCACGATTCCCGCGGACTACGAACGCTGGTGAAATACCTTCGGGCTGTTATAGAGTCCGTCGAAGCCGAACGAGAGGCGGCTATAGAACTCTATGGAACAGACGCTGTGCGACTGATGACGGTTCATCAAGCTAAAGGATTAGAATTCCCTATCGTAATAGTCGCCAATCTTTCTAAAGGTAGCAGTAGTAGCAGTAAAAGCGCGTTTCGCTGGGATATTCTAACAGGGCCATATATTTGTGCCAGAGAGGCTAATATCCAAGAAAAGGGGCGTTACCACGAATTAATAAACGGTATATCGAAAGAGAGAAACGACGCGGAAACCAGACGCATTCTCTATGTGGCTACGACCCGCGCGCAAGACCATTTGATTCTATCGGGGAAAAGTCCGAAGAAGTCTTATATGGCGCTCGTTTCCGACGCAATCGGTCTGGAAGAACCTGAAGATGGATGCAAATGTTTCGAATTAAATACGGGAAAGGAGATAATACCGGTTACCGTCTCCACCGGATTGAATAGCTGGCCGGTATCTCCACAGGAAAAACACCCCGGGAATAAAGTATTCACGGCTATACTGGACGGGTTAGAAATCCCCGGAGAGGCTCCGGTAGATTCGAATAGTATTACCTGCACGGAAGGTCTATGGCACATCAGAGCTACCGACCTGCCACGACTTACCGATTGTCCTCGGAAAGGTATTTTCGAGGAAATAATCGGTGCCGAATCGATAGACGGAAGCCTAGGGCCGGAATGGGGAACCGTGGTTCACCGCTTCTTCGAACGATTGCCATCTCCCTTGCCAGAATCTCGTGTCGTTAAGGAGATTGCGGAAAAAACGATATCGGAATCGAATTTTGGACAGAACCGAGTAAAAGAATTGGGGACATTACTCGACTCCGAAATAATAAGGTCTGTGTTCGATTTAGAGATTATAGAATCGCGTAAAGAGGAAAGAATCGTATTCGATGCCGGAGAGCTTATGATTACCGGAATTATCGACCGGTTATGGAAAGACGAAGAAGGGTGGCATATCATAGATTATAAAACGGACGCCGTTGTCGGTCCCGAACGGGACAGGAAATTGAATTATTATGCTCCGCAGATAGCGGTATACCGCCGCGCCGTAGCTCTCGCCCTCGGTTTGCCGGAAAGCAGTATAACGGCATCCGTTCTTTTTACACATACACCAGCCGAGATTCTCCCGATACCGGACATCGACCTCGACTCTATATTATCAAAAGTAAAAGCGGTCCTCCGCGGAGAACCGCTCGAAGTTAACTACACCCTGTGCGGTAGTTGCGTATTCAACGAGTTTTGCGAAAAGAGTTAATCATTGGACAGCGCGGGCGCCTGGCTTACAATAGCCTCTTTAAGAACGGCATTGTCGATGGTAATTTTGGCCTCGTCTACCAACGATTCAACGTAGCTGATTACGTTAGTTTGCGCCCGTTGATTGGTTAATTGTTGGACAAGGTCCTCGGAAATCTTCTCGAATTCGATTTTCGCGGGTTCTTGCCGCGAGATAACCTCGAGAAAATGGAATCCGGCATCAGTTTGTATTGGGCCTGCCCACTCGCCGGGTTTCAGGTTCTGAACCGCGCCTTGAACGTTCGGAGTAAGTTGATTCAAGGGGATTACACCGAGACTCCCCGACTGGGCGCCGCCGGAAACACCGGGATATTTATCGATAAGGTCGTCGAATTTCTCGCCGCTGTTCAAGGCTTTACTAACCTTATCGGCGTCGTCAGAGGTCGCCACGACTATTTGCTTAAGGTTTAGACTTGGCGCCGAATAGAACAACGATTCGTTTGCGGTATAAATTTGCTGAGCCTCTTCCGCCGTAACCGGCGTTGTGGATTGGCGAATATTAATTACGATGAAATCGGCGAGAATCGATTCCGTCGAGCGCTCGATAGCGTTCTGGACGATTGAGATTGTGTCCATCTGAAGCGCTCTGGCCTTTTGTGCCAATAGTTTTCGCTGGATTATCTGGTCGAGAATCTGTCCTATACCCTCTTTTGTTGTCGCAAGTTCGAGTCTTTCCCGAGGAAGCGTATTTACTTCTGCTTGAAGCTCGGCCAGCGTTACTTGGATATCGTCGTTCACCGTGGCGACGATTTTGTTACCGTTTTGGGCAAAAGCAACCCCCAGAAGCAATAGGAATAATAATACGAACCCATTTCTCATTTGTCCTCCTTCTCGGTTTTTATTTATTCGTTTTAATCGCTTGAAAAATCAAAAGAATATAATCTTTATTCCGACAGCGACAAGAAGTAATGCAAAAACCACCCGAAAAATATTCGGCTCGAATTTGCGATGCAATCCGGCTCCTATCGCTGCACCGGCGGCGGCCGGTATTCCCAGAATAAGGGAATCGGCTATAACGACGAAGCCGAAGCTCCCGGGCGGCCTTCCGGGGACACCTTGCCCCCAGAGAATATGTCCCACAATCGCTCCGACGCTGAGAACTACGGTCATAGCGGCCGATGTCCCCGCCGCGCGTTTTGTGTTAAGGCCGAGGATTCCAGCGAGTATCGGAACCGCGAGAATGCCTCCCCCGATACCGACAGTAGCCGCAATCAAACCGACGACCACACCTATCGGGACAAGCCACCACGGCTTTCTCTCATTAAAAGAACTATCGTCGCGTTTTGCATAGGTAACCATCCGGAACGCGGCGATAAAAAGAACGATACCTATAACTATCCTGAGGATATCCGCCGGCAAATGACATACAACCAATCCGCCGAAAAACGCGCCGACGAGCGCCCCGGCAGAAATCCTAAGAAAAAAGGACAGGTCTATATGGCCAAGTTGCCAATGACGAAACGCTCCGGATAGGCCGGTTAAAAGAACGGCCCCAGTGCTGGTTCCAACACTGAGCTTCGGGACCAACTCGGCAGAACACAATCCTGAAAAGCAAAAGAACAATACTGGCACGAAAATGCCGCCGCCACCAATGCCAAGATAACCGGCTAAAATTCCGGCGGCGAAACCTATGGGAACCAGTAGATAATGATTCAAATTGTAATCGACCTAAAACCTATTCTCACTCGGGAGGTTCGAGAGTTTTATAATAATTTTCTGCGTCGACAAGCAACCCCACAGCTTTTTCGATTATCGGGTCGGTGTCCAGGATAACATACTGGTAATTCTCGTCCTCACCCCAGAGATTCGTCACGATTTCGCGCCGAAGCGCCCTTTCGATATAACCTCGATTGTGCTCTAATTCCTTTTTCTTTTCCTTCTCGATAGCTTTTGTGAGGTCGTTTATCTTCGATATTACTTCTTCTCCATATTCGAGTTCGACAGCGGTGGATTCCACTTTTGCGAGTTCCGCTTCTGCTTGGGAGGTATATTCAAATTCCTCTTTTTTAAGATAATCGATAAACGATTGATATAACTCCTCATCCACCTGAAAGTCGGGAGGGGTATCCTTGTGGTCGACCGCATACTCTACCGCAAATCCGAAGAACATACTCTTACGTTCGAGTTCGATTGTAACGCGCGACATTTTTTCTTCTTCAAAGAATATATCCGGCGTGATTCCCCCACCGCCGTAAACCTTTCTGCCGTTTTTGGTATAGAATACAGGCGCGTCTTCGGGGATACCTGTTTCTTCTTCCTCGAATGTGCTCTCGTCATTCTCCCACCATTTGTCGGGGATATCTTCTTCCTCTTCATCATCATCTTCTTCTTCTTCTGCGGTTAACACTACCGAACCGGGCCTTTTAAGATAATCTTCCTTTTGAATACACCTGCCGGAGGTAATATAATAATGTGCGGTGGTGATTTTAAGGGCGTCGCCGTCCAAAAGCGGAATGACGCTTTGAACCAATCCCTTGCCAAAAGTCCGTGAACCGAGGACTATGCCCCTGTCGTGGTCCTGGATAGCCCCCGCGACGATTTCGCTCGCAGAGGCGCTGCCGCCGTTGACTAAAACAACCAAAGGTTTGTCGGTATAAATGGAACCCCATTTGGCGTAATAATCCCGGTATTCGTATTCGTTTTTTCCTTTAGTATAGACTATAAGGTCGCCGGGTTGGAGGAACAACGAAGCGACCTCTACGGCTTGACTCAACAGCCCGCCCGGGTTAGAGCGCAGGTCGAAAATCAATGCTTTCATTCCCTCGTTTTCAAGAGAATCTATCGCCGCGCGGACCTCCGCGCCGGCATCATCCGAGAAACGTGCCAGTCGAATATAACCGATAGAATCGGCGGTCATTCCCGCGAAGGGGACCGCGTCGATATGAATTATCGCTCTGGTTATCGTATAGTCGATAGTCTCCGGTTCACCGACTCTTGCGACCGTAATGGTAACCTTCGACCCGGGTTCGCCGCGTAGAATATCCACTGCGTCCTGAACTGTAAGGCCTTTGGTCGGCTCGCCTTCGATTGCTACAATCTTGTCTCCGGCTTTTAACCCGAGTCGGTATGCCGGAGTGCCTTCTATAGGTGAGATAACGGTGAGAATTCGGTCTCTCATACCGATAATTATCCCGAGGCCGCCGAATTCTCCACGTGTGCTGGTTTTAAGATTGTCGTAGTCCTCGCGGGTAAAATAAACCGTATGCTGGTCCAGTCCGTCGAGTAGCCCTTTTATTCCGGAAAGGATAAATTCGTGCGTGTCGATTGGGTCTACGTATTTTTCATAGACCTCATTGACCACTCGGGTCATAAGTTTTATATCCTTAAACAGATTGCTCTCCGAGCCTTTAGCCAGAGCGACCGCCGCCAGAATGAGCAAAACACCCAGAGCAAATGGCAATAGTATTTTCTTCTTCAATTTAACCTCCAGATATACCGATGCGGTTTATCCCCGCGAGAAATCTTTCAATGGTAAATATCACTTGTGCCGACGTTTTTTCGATATTCCCGCTTCCATCGACTACTACGATTCTCTCCGTGTGGCGACCAGCTATTTCGAGATAAGCCGCACGGACAGCTTTTAAAAAGTTCGTGCCTTCTTCTTCAAGGCGGTCCGGGCGCCTGTTCCCCATACGCGAAAGCCCGATTTCTATTGGGACATCGATAATAATCGTCAAGTCGGGCCACCTCGGGATAACCAACTCGTTTAACCCTTCGACCAGGTCGAGCCCAAGCCCTCGACCGCCGCCCTGGTATGCCGTGGAGCTGTCCGCGTAACGGTCTGTCAGAACCACGCTACCAGAGTTCAAGTGTGGCACTATGGTCTCTTCGCTGTGCTGGTGTCTCGACGCCAGATATAACAAAAGCTCCGCCATAGGAGTAACCCGGCCTCCGAGAGCGTTGTCCAGAAGGATATCCCTTATCTTTTCCGCAAGTTTTGTGCCACCCGGCTCGCGCGTGGTGATAACGTCGAAGCCTTTTCCACGAATATACTTCGCCGCAATAGCCATCTGGGTCGATTTCCCCGAACCGTCGATGCCCTCGAACGATATGAAAATCCCTTTTTCGGTCGAATATGCCATTTGAGAACATATAATACGTGGGAACTAGTCTTTTGTCAAAGTAAATCGGCCGAGCCGTCGCGGGTTATAATTTAAAACCGTAGTTATTTTCAGCGAAAAACAAACCTGTAGCGCGAGCAAGTCGGTTCTATCGATTAAAGAACTCCTAATTTACACCAGGTTCCCTTAAAGTAAACCAGGAAAACCTTATCCCCTAACGGCTGAAAAACAGATTGACGCAAATCAACGGCGGCAGATTTTACCCTCCCGAAAGAATTTAATTCGAGTATCTCGACCTCGAGACCATCCTGAGTGGTAATCATCTGGCCTTCAGATAAATCCCGGTCGCCGATAAGATACGAAAGAACCCTCGGCGCAAAATATGAGTCCTCCGAGTCGAAAGAAACGACTAACGAACTATCGGCTACATAATAATCGCAGCTTTCATACTCTCCCGTATAGACTGCTGGGAGGATTTCTAAAACCGGTATATCTATTTCATATAGTGTCTTTAATGAAATATCGAAACCGTTAGTAAAAACGGACAACCGGTTAATTTTTGACGGTAGCGCGAAGAAAACGGCTTTCTTTTTTTCCGATAAATCCTCGATTTGGGACCGGGCATCGAACAGTAGCCATTTTGCGGCAAAAGCGTTTTCTTCCCACAGAACGGCCGCACGGGAGTATCCAAAGGAGAACAAACCGAATATAACAATCCAAATGATAAATGCCTGAATTCGAGTCTTTTTTCTATAATCGGCGAAAAGTTTCCCGATAAATACAGCGAGCAACGCCGACGGCAAATACGTATGCCACCGCATCGTCATACCCAGAGCCGGGACGATTGAGAAGAATATCGCCAGAATAAATGCGAGATTTTTCCGGTCTCGCAGGACGAGATAAAATAAGAACACTATCCC
>QNEE01000142.1 GCA_003645085.1 bacterium
AAAAAGCCGCCGTAAGATTCAATCTCGGGTGAGGCTTATAACCCAGCGAGAGTTTTAGGCTATGACGGCGGTCGTATTTCGGGTAATACGGTTCTCCATTGTTCAAACCGTCGTTTGCGTCCCCCATATGACGCATTGTCCATCCGAGACCGTAACCGACCCATCCGGCAAACGGGCCGAGCTTGCCCTCGAGCGAAAGGTCGAATCCTGCCGCCCAACCGTCGCCCTCGTAAAAAACCGAGTGGATATCATCCTCGACCAGAAAAACGAATCGCTCGCGCGCTTCTATAAGATGAAACATCCTTTTATAATAAATGTTTGTCGAAAGGTGCGCCGGCAAATGGTCCGTATCCATCCCCAGAACAAAGTGACTCGCCACAGCCGCTTTCAGGTCGTCGTCGACAGGAACCCAGACATCGAGGACGGCGAACCCCTGGTCCTCGAGGGGGTTATGCAGATGGATGTATTGGTAGTAGGCGCCCGTCGCAAAACGGAGTGTTGTCAAATCGTCTATTCGTCGTTGCGCCGATAATCTCGGGCCAACACGGAAATAACCGCCGTTGGTGGCATATTCTGTTCGAAGTCCGGCTTGAACGCGCCAGAAAATATTCGGTTTATACTCCTCCTCCCCGTATAAAGCGATAATCGAGGCTCCCGTATATTTATCATAAGAGAACGTAGATTCCTCCCCCGAACCGGGTTCTTCCTCGTATCCTGCTTCGTCAATCTTAAAATGACACTCGCGCCACTTGAGCATCCCGCCGAAACTCAAGGTGTGTTCGTTGGAATAGAAATAACTCATATCCCCCTTGAGAGAAACGTCACCCACACTGTTATTTAGATTAAAATCGTTATTGTCCCCCTCGAGTTTGGCCCGAAAACGACTTCCGGCTAAAACCATATGGCCGAAAAGACGCTCGTTGAATATATGAGTCCACTGTGCGCTGAGAGTAACGTTGCCCCAGCGATACTCGAAATCATCGTCATTTTCTTCGGGATGTAGCGTGTCACCCGGGTCTTCGGGTGGATTTTCTTCATCCTCTTCTATCGCAAAAATATCGTCCCCGGCATAGAAACTAAACGTCGCGATATCCCGGTCGGTGAAATCCTGATTGACTCGACCTTGAATGTCGTAAAAATAATACGGGATATCTTCCTCCATCGTATCCTGGTTTTTGAGCATTTTGGTGGCGAGGTCTATCCAGGTTCGGCGTCCGCCGACCATATAACTGCCGTTAGCCACCGGACCTTCGACAAGGAATTTACCTGACAGAAGAGAAAGCTGGGCCATTCCCTCGAAATTTTTTCGGTTACCGTCCTTGTTGGTTACCTCGAGCACCGAGCCGAGACTTCCTCCCCATTTTGCGGGATATCCGCCTTTAACGAGATTGGCCTCGCGGACAGCCTCCACTATAAACGTGCTGAAAAAGCCCATAAGATGCGTCGGATTATAAACCCTGATGTTATCGAGTAGTATCAGATTTTCGCCGGGCGAAAGCCCCCAAATATACAAACCGCTCGTAAAATCGGAAATAGCGAGAACTCCGGGAAGAAGTTGCAGAGAACGGAACAAGTCGGGTTCGGCGAGACCGGGAGAGTATTTTACGAGGCGGCTCTCGACTATCGTATGTCCCACATACGGGTCCTCCATACCGCCTACGCGTTTCGCCTCGATTACGACCTCCTCGGCAACAATCGCTTCCTCGGCAAGCTCGAAATCGAGCCGTATAGGTTCTTCAGAACAAACGATTTGCTTTTTAATAGATTTGTAGCCGATAGCCGAAACCACGAGAGTGAACGGCCCGCCTTTCGGAATAGCGGGAATAGTATAAAACCCGTGTATATTGCACGCCGCGCCGTAAGGTTCACCCTCGATTTTGAGATTCGCGCCCGCGATAGCCTCCCCGCTGGCGGAATCCGTTACGAAACCGGAGACAACACAGGAACCACCTTCTACGGCGAACACCGAAATCGCCAGAGAAAATAGGAATAGAGTTGTAAGCTTTTTCAAATCTTCTCCAATCACTCGTTTTTGTTTGTGGCCGTATTCGATGTCCCGACCATCTCCAGAAGTAGTTTTTCGAGGCCATCCATAGCCTTGTGCGAGAAACCGACCAGAGACTCGACAACCTTGCCGTCTGGAGAAATAATAACGGTCTGCGGAGTAGCGCCGTTATTATACGAATCGAGTTGTTCCTCGTTTTCCTCTTTTGGGAGGATTATAGGATACGGCGGGTCGGCCTCTTTTATATACGCGACAACGGAATCGATTTCGCCGACATTTACCGAGATACCGAGTGCGGCGATTTCCGGATGTCGCTTCACGAGACCGGTAACCCAGTCCATCTCGTCCTTGCAGCTGCGGCAATCTGTCGAGAAGAACTGCACAATAAGCGGTTTGCCGCGAAAATCCTCCAACGATAGGCTCTCGCCGGTGCGAACGTCTTCGGCGACGATGTTCGGTGCCGGTCTACCCAGAAGTTCGGCTCTTTGTTCCATCCATTGGCGTTGCAGGTCGAGCATCAGAACCTGTTTCTCGTATTCGCCGATATTCTCGAGCATATTTCTCAATGTATCGGAAACCGCAGAAGCGACTTCTTGCTCGGGAATACCGATTATTCTTCGTCCCACGGGAAGATGAAAGAAACCGTCTATAATCATAATACTGACATCGATCCCGTCGCCGGTGGCGGAAGATTTCACTTCGCCGACTACCGTAAAACGAATTCCGAGTAAATTTCCCCATTTGCGGGCTATATCGTGAAGCGGTTCGACCCTGTAATTCGGGTCGGCCTGTATTCGCGCGGTTAACTCGTTCGGGTTTATTGCCGGATATCCCGGTGGAAGGTTTTTAACCGTCTCGTGATATAGTTTCAAGGAGTATTGCATACCATCCGGTAGCCCCGACGGCTGAAAGGGCAGAATGCAAATCGTAGAATCCGCAGGGGTTAGTTTAACATCGAGCACGCTGGAACGAATAACGAGTTTCTTATTCTTTGGTTCTGCGTTCGTTCGTATTACCAGCGAACTTTCGTCCGGCCCGGCGCTATCGGGCGAGATATACGTAACACGCAGACTGTCCTTTTCGGCGGGTGCGATGCTTTCCGGTATCGAATCGACAGTTATACAATCGCAAAGCGGCCTGACATTTTCTATCACGAGTTCCGCATCGCCCGGGTTCGACAATACGAACCAGATAACCCGCCTCTCTTTAGGCGCCATATCTCCGGCATTGTGAATCTCTGGTTCGACCGATATTTTCGGTTCCCCGCTGCAGGAGAACACGAGAGCCGCGATTACGGAAAGGACACTTATTCTATTCATTATCAATCTGAAAGATGGATATTGCCCCCACCGGTTACGATTACGAAAGCTCCACGTCCGGGAGGGAGTTTGCTGGACGATTTATATTCTCTTGTTATTGGGTCGTATATAAAAAAGCTGCCGCTGAGACTTGCCGAGGATGCCATAGTTACGGTTCCCCACATATTCGTTTTCCTGACACCCCCGATAGCCTGCCATCCGGGAGAGACGGGTATATCGATATTAGTTAGCGAATCCCCGCGGGCGACCAGAAGCGTATCGAATGAATAAAGAACAAAATAGGCCTTGCCATGTTCGATATAATCTACATCGATATAAGCGTCCGAATCCGGTTCCCACAACCAGACTGCTCCGGTTCTCTCTGTGAAAACTGAATCGATATGTGTCGGTCCCTCGAGCGGTAGCGAGACCAAATTCCAGCCCGCGAAGACCGGGAGCAGGAGTTCTCCGCCAACAGGATAACTCAAAGCGGCATAAACATCCGGCACGCCCCACCCGATATCGTTATTGGGTGAATTATGATTGGTTGCCGAGGCCTTGAGGGCGTCGAGAACCTCCATCGGGAGAAGCGCGGGTCTCGCCTGAAGAAGAAGGCCCGCGAGTCCGGCGATAAGAGGCGTGGAAACACTCGTTCCAGTGCCATAGCTATAGCTTACCGGACTCGAAGCGGACGCTCCCCATACGCCGGAACCGAGCGCGACTAAATCGGGCTTAATACGACCGTCCGCCGTGGGGCCTCTCGAGGAGAAACTCAGGACGCTTCCGGTATTGCTGCAAGCGCCCGCCGCTATAACCGAATCGCCGTCACCGGGCGCAGTAACGCTCGAATCGGCAGGACCACTGTTGCCTACCGCCGCCACGACACAGATGCCGAGTCCGGCCATCCTGTCCGCTGCGACGGTTATGGGCGCTATATCCCCCGTCATCGAATCGGGAGTATACCAATCGGAATAACCGAGACTCGCAGAAATTATATCCGCTCCGGCGCTATCAGCCCATTCGGCGGCGGCTATCCAGTAATCCTCCTCGATAGGGTCCTCCTCGGAATAATGTTCTGTCCGGGCAAGAAGGAAACTCGAACCGTGAGATATTCCTATAAGCTCGCCGGAGGCGTATCCGCCGATAATAGACCAGGTTTTAAGGCCGTGCGATTCCGACGGGTCGGGGTCTCCCGGCTCGAAGCTGACAATCGAATCATCGCATACGAAATCCCAGGCGCCGAGAACATCGGACGAACTCATCGCCAGATGGTCGAGTTTGAAACCCGTATCGGTCATACAAATAAGAACGCCGTCGCCGTTTATACCGAGTTTGTGAACCGGTATCGTGTTGAGCATATTATTTTGATTAAAACTAAAACCATAGTAAGGGTCGATATCGGAGGGTTCGAAAAGTCCCCGGGGTTCGGTGCGTCGAAATCTCGCTACCGGTCTCGTCCGAGAAACGAAATCGAAACTCGAAACCGTTTCGATAATTTCCGGTGTGGCCTCGATACTTACCGCGTTAAGCCATCGGCTTACGACACGGATTTTCGCACCGGTTCCCGCGATTTTGTCGAGGTATTCCCGATAGACACCGATATCGTGAAAATCGACGAGGGTCTCGTCGGTTCTTGCTTTTAACCTTCTACGAAGGCATCGTTTCGAAAGGCGGTTTTCGGCTTCTACAAGTCGTTCTTTTTCTATTTGACTCTCGCGCAAGAATCCTTTATCAGATAAGAAAACCCAGTGAGTTTCGGTTATCTCTGCACGGATGAAGGTTACAAACAATATTATAATGAAAACAACCTTATTCATTTCCTTCCTAGCCCTTCGCTATATCAATAGAATCGTGCGATTCCGGCATCCGTTTAGGTCCGGCGATATCGGGTTCTTTTTCTCCAATCTCGAAAGGTTTTTTAATTAGATAATTATTCAGAAGGTTTAATTCGGCTCCGTCTTCGGTTTTTATTCTAGTCCAGATTATACCAATATCCACAACCTCACCGCGATAGCGTTCTATAACGATAATATCTCCGGATTTAATCCTGCGGGAAACGGCCAGAGCAATACCAGCTAAAGCGCTTGTTAAGAACGGAATAAACGCAATTCCCACAAAAATCCCGGCGAGTAACAAAAGGCCTAATGCCACGTATTCCGCTCTTCCCGGAATCACCGCCACAAGACCCACAACGAAGAAGAATATGATTATAGATTTGACCAGGCCCTTCAACGGTGCTATTGCTTTATCGGGCAATTTCTTTGTCCACGTTGTCGTTTCGTAATGGCGGAAAATCAGGTTCGCAAAGCCCCATAGTATTCGAGCTATAACATAAAGGACCAGGCCGGCCGCGGCGAATTTCGCTACATCGACGAGTGTGAGACCTATCGCTTTAAGCCATTTAAGGACAGGTTCGAGGATAAAATCGGATATAGTTTTGGTTGGAGGGAACAGAGTAAAAAAGAGGAAAACCAACGCATACAGAACAATAACGAGAAGAACCCATTTGAAAACCAGTAGTAGTTTTAGCAGAATACCGACTTCTAATCGGGATGGCATAATCTCGACTCCGCGGAACTTAATCCCTCGAAAAGTCGTCCCCTCGCGTCTAACGACAGCTCTTGCTGCTGATTTGTAGAGTTTGTGAATCAACAGGTATGCGATTATAACGAGAATCGGGAACAAAAAACCGAGCGCCAATTTGGCGAGAGTTTCCGGTTTCCACGAGCGTTCGCGTTCTGACGATATCCCTTTGCGGATTTCCCAATACCATTTTTTGGCGAGTTTTTCGGTATCCAAACCGGTTCCGACCGTATCTGCCGGTATTACCGTTATTATTCCGATTATTCTGCCGTTCGGGCTGTAGTAAGTAATGGCGTATTCGTCTTCACCTTTCGAAAGTTTAATAGAATCTATAATCCCGTCGGGGCTGGTCATTATCTCTTCGATCGCTTTAACCGCAATTTCTGCCCGTTGCTCGACCGACAAATTTTCATAGGGTTGATTAACGTAAAACAGCCTCGTGCTACCTATCTTAACCTCGGAACCTGCTTCCACAGCGAGAACGGCAAATGGAATCAAGCACGCGAGTGTAATAATGAGTTTTTTCATTCGTTCTCCTTGTTGTCGGGGAAAATACGGAAATATCCACGTGTTGTCAATTGATAATGAAAAAGAGGGGTAAAGTTGTGAAAATCGAGAGATGGATTTGGGTTGCCGATTTTCTCGAAATAAGAAGGGGACAGAAGTCAAAATACCCCCGACACCTAGAAATACTAGGGGAGAACGTATTCTGGATTTCCGTATTAGACATCAATCCTCGAATGTCGATAAAACGTCCTGTAAAGGGGCACGAATTGGGGGAACTGGTGTTATCTTAGTAACACGATTTTCTTCGCGACGGTTCGGCCTCCGGTCGAAACGAACACGAAATAGATACCCGAACTAATAGAATCGTCGGGTCGCCATATCAGGGGCGTCGGCTGCCGCACTGAATCCCGACCGCGATTCTCCGAAATACCATAATTTCCTTGGGATTCAGTGCGGCTAAAGGGCAGGTCGGCGACCAGATGTCCGTTTATGTCGAAGATTTTCAGTCCGACCTGCCCTTGCGACCGACCGGTCGCGCCGACGCCCCGGCACGCGCTGGAAGCAA
>QNEE01000143.1 GCA_003645085.1 bacterium
ACCATCCCCAGGTTCCACCGAGAATTAGAATAAGGAAACCGACAAGGATTATCAGGCTTCTATAACTGTTAATTTGCCTGTTTATTCGCTCGAGAGATAAACCTACTATAAGGTTACCTACTTTAGCTCCGGCGGAGTTGACGGACACACCGTATATTAGGGTATCTCCATTGAGAACCGCGCCGTCGGGGGGGGATGAGATTTTGCCCGTTTTCCGATAATTATAGGAAGTGAAAAGATAACCCCGCTTGTCGTAAATAGCGAGGAATTGGACATCGGGGTCCAGGGCCGCGCTTCGGAAAGCCTCCTGAATCGCTCTCTCGTCTTCGAATTCGATTGCCGGTGCGATAGATACCGCGACCATTTTTGCGATGGACGCCGCCTTGTCTTCGACCGCCTGACGCGTTTGCGCCTTTTGTTTCGCGGGGAAAAAGAGTAACATAAATATAACCAGGACTACGAAGGCGAGCATATAGCTCAAGGATATCTTCATCCTGACCGAAAGCTTGTTAATCAGTAGCATATTTGCCTCGCTATTTTATAACTCGTGCCAATTTTAGGATATCGGCACCGAAATCGGCGCCAACCGCTCTGGATACCGAAGTGTTTATTATTATTTCGGGTTTTTCATCGACTATTCCGAGTCCAACAGCAACGCCGTTTTCGGCATATTTCTCAACCGCTGTAAGGGAAAGAATAGAGTTTTCTTCGCAGGTTTTCAATATCGAATCCATTTGATTATCTAACCCGGGCGCGATATAGAGGATATTGATATGATAATTCTCGATAGCCTTATCGAGTTCGGCTGCCCCAGCGACAGCAAGGACGAAAAGAGGTATATCTTTAATAGTCTTGTCCTCGAGTAGGTCGAATTCCTCTAAAAAGTCGTCTTTAAGCTTTACCGATTTTTTGTCGGCGGGATTATATAGAACCCCCATTTTCAGGCCTTCCTCGCCGCGTTCGGCAATATTCCGGTCGTATCTGAGTATCTTCATAAAGAGGTTAATCTGCAGGTCGAGGCGAACCTGTTCCTGGGCAATAACGCGCCCGGGGATAAGCAACGAGAACATAACCACGCATATTAGAGCGACCTCGAAAATCGACGATTTTAGCTTATAATTTTTCGACTTCACGCTAATCCCCAATTTTTAATCTTTTAAAAAGATTGTGAAACACCCAGATATATCGAACGGCCTTTGCCCGGTATATCTATGCCGTTATGTCCCGGTTCGACATACTTTTCGTCGGTTATGTTTTTTAACGCTATCCAGAGTCTGGTTTCGCCGAGAGGTATTAGCTTAAGCCGGACAGTGGACAGGGTGAAATTGAAAAGAAGGTAAGCGGGTAGTTTGTATAGTTTCCCACCGTTTAGCATAATATTGGTATATGTCGCGTTACGTTCTCCGATATAGCGTTGCTCGAAATTGAAATTTAACCTGAGGGGTGTAGCGGTATAGTTGACGCTGCTAAACGAAAGAACGCGCGGATACGCGAACGATATCTCATCTACTGGTTCGAAGTCTTTAGCGTAGTCGTTTTTCGAATCGTCTTCGCGTTCTTCGGTCTGCTGGTATGAAACTGTCCACTGTGTTGTGAAACCCTTGTAGCTCCATCTCATAGCGCCTTCGCTGCCGATTATATCGACATCGCCGAGGTTTTCCGCTCTGATAACGCCGCCTTTGCTTATATAATCTATTCTATTATCTACAGTATTATAGAAAAAGTCGAGCGAGATGCTGAAGTCCTCGGTATTTAATGGGGTGAATTCGATATCGAAGTTCGAGGTTTTTTCGGGTTCGATATCCGGATTACCGAAAGCGTCCCCGGAATATATAGGAACGGTAAAAAGCTGTGCTGGAACGGGAGTATTAAACGACGAGCCAAAAAGCAATTTCACGTGTCCCTGGTCGAAGAAGTCGAAAACCAGGCCCGAACGCCAACCGGTGAAATCGCCGTAGATGCTGTGGTTATTGTAGGCTACTCCCTGAGAGATGTTTATTTTAGAAAGTAGCCGATAACCGACTTCGGCATAGACGCCGGTTCGAGTGAACGTCGTATCGCCGAACTCGCCGCATAGCAGGAGCGAGTCGTTTTCTGAATTAAGGCCGAAATCGCGCTTGAAAATAGAAGATATCGTCTCGATATTATAATTATCCTGCGTATAATCGAAACCTACACCTATGTCGAGGTTCTTAATCGGAGTAGCGCCGGCCTGGAATCCGATATCGATAGCGTCGAAGCCCATATCGCGTTTCTCGTAATGTATTTCGCTTCCGTAATCGAGTCTGTCGTCGGCTCTCGGCGCCCCGGCGGAATAGGCGAAATTAGCTTTTGCGGAAACTATTTTTGCGAACTCGTTTTTCCATTCGAATCTCACGGCGTAGTTCTGCATCGAGATTCGATTGTTGTGCGTGAGCGCCCCCCAGTCGACGAATTCGGCCGAATTGTCGAAATACTGGAGATTTCCGCAAAGCGAGAATGAACCTAATTTGTCGTTTCGATAAGATAAATTGCCCAAAAAGCTCATCGGTTTCGATAAATCGTCTTCGGTTTCGAGAGTATCGTAGAAATCGTATTCGGGGGACAACTCGGGAACGGTCAATCCCGACCTATCTGCGTTCAGCATAGAACCCGCCAGTAGAAATTCGAATCCGCCGAATCTCTTTCCCGCTACAAAAGCCCCGCCGAAAGACTGGTCTTTAGCGTTCTCCGACCCACCGAAAGCGGAAACGAAAATACCGTCCACGTTATCCCCTGTTCTGGTAACTATGTTTACGGAGCCGAGAAAGGCGTCGCGGCCCTCGAGCGCTGTTCCCGGGCCTATAGTAACTTCGATTCGTTTAACCGCGTCTATAGGGATAAGTTCCTCTCCCAAAAAGTTCATATCGTTATAGCGGAACGAGACCGGTTGACCGTCTATCATAACTCTGACGGTTCTGCTCCAACCACGCATTCCACTGGAAACTCCCCTTATATTCACACCGAAGTTGATATAGTCATAGGATACATATAATCCTGGGACGGAACGCAGCGCTTCGCCCACCGAGCTGTAACCTCTTCTTTTTATTTCGTCCGCAGTAATAACCCTGATAACGGATGGCGCTTTGCTTATTTTCGTCGCAACCTGTGCGGCGGAGACCACCTCGACATCGAGAAGCTCTTCGATAGATAACTCTTCGAGTCCGGTGTCCTGAGCCAAAACGAGTGGATTAATAAAGAAAAAAAGACCTAAGATTATGGTATATGGCCTTTTCATTTATCCTCTGCGACTGTGGTTTTTTTAATCGAGCGTTTGGTCGTCTTTTTCGCCAGTGTCTTCAATCGTGTTATTTCCTCGGGCGGGAATATTATATTCTTATCGATAATAAGGACGAGTTCGTCCTCTTTGATACCGACACCGGCCAAAAAAGCTCTCTCGATAGAATCGGCGATAACCTTTGGAACCGAGACGATTTGTGCCGGAGCGAATTCGATAATATTGATAGGCGAACGTATAATAAACCCTGCGAACACAGGCATATCGAGCACAATAGCCTGTGCGCCGTTGGGACCAGAATCCACGCCGGTAAATCCGGCAATCTCGAGCATATCCCGCAGGAAAACGAAACCGTCTCTGTATTGGGCGACGCGATAAGGCGTTGTGTCGGCGTTATCGATAGTTTTTTCTATATCGATAACCTCGAGAACATCGAGAAGGGGAACGCCGAACCTTGTCGTTCCAACCGTAAAAACCAGGGTCTTTTTTCGACCTTCCATTTTCAGGACATCGCCTCTTTAATAGCGTCTATTGCGGTTTCGCGGTCGATAGGTTTCGACAGAATAGCCACTACCCCGGCCTCCAATTCGGCGAGGATTTTTTCGGCGGACCCCCCGACACCGCTCAATACGATAATCTTCGTATCGCTTTCCTGTTCTAATATAAGCTCGACGACCTCCTCGCCCGCTATATCGGGCATAACCAGGTCGACGATTACGATATCGGGTTTAAACTGCGCGAAAATTTCCAGCGCTTCGCGACCATTGCCCGCGGCTCTTGCGTCGGATATGCCGGGAACCGTTTTGACAAGGTCGAGAAGTTGCCTGCGATAGAGATTGCTATCGTCGACTATAAGTATCTTATGTTCTTTTTCTTCTCCACCGGTTTCGGCTTCGGTTCTTTCTTTTTTCCGGGATTCCCAGAGCAAACCGATATCCAGATATCCCGCCGGTAGAGGCACTGTTGCGGGGAAAATAAGCGCCGGATTGTTCTCGTCGACTTCAATCGATGGTTTTTCCGATTTCAGTATAAGTTCGGGGGGGATGATGTTCAATTTGTGCCCTGTCTCGAGGATTTGCGAGCTTGCGTTACCGCAGATGACGTTTGCGAGTTCGCCGATACAGTCTCCCATAGTCGAATCGTCACATTCGATATTGTCGTCGCGGTAGAGGTTTTTTGTGATAGCCACGGCTACATGGGCTGGGACATTGATGAAGTAGCGGAAATTCATAGTCCCCGAAAACGCAACCATAGTTGTGAGAAAGAGGTTTTCTACCTTTTTGTTTTCGAGATACCCTTTGCCGAATTTTAGATGTAATCCGACCATCCTACGAAATATCTTGACGCTAACGTCCAGAAAGGTGAAAACCTCGTCCGTTTCGACGAGCCCCTCGGGTATAACCTTTTCAAGTGAGGAAACTGGTTTTTGCTCTTCGTGGAATTCATCCAGATATCGTTCGACCTGGTCGGTGGTTAAGATACCGGTCTCCACAAGGGCTTCGCCAAGGTATTTATGGTTATTCTTCTGGATAGTAACGGCCACTTCCAGTTGTTCAGGTGTAAGAAAACCCATTTCCACGGCGAGTTCTCCGAGAAATTTGTCAGTCCTTCTTTGTTCTAGATTAACCTTCTCGGCCTGTTCCGTAGTCATAAATCCTTGTTCGACAGCTATTTCACCAATTCTTTTGATTGCTTTTTGCTGATGTTCGAGCGAGTCTCTCAACTGGTTGGTGGTTATATATCCTCTTTCGACAAGAAATTGACCGAAGAATTTCGGTTTCATTTTATTCTCCCGGTTATGAACCTATTTATTATTAAAATAGCACCTTTATATTGCACAATTAGAAAATCCCAAAATACATTAAGAAAGCCGGTTTAACTTAACAATCGTTATTATTCAAACATAATAATATCAATAATGTGTTATGTCAAACATAAAATGACCTGTTGTAATCCGCGGAGAATATTCCGATAAAAGCCCGGCACTCGGCGGTCAGACCTATTTCTCGTCAGAAAAACCGTATTTATGATATGCAGCGCACGCGCCCTCGGAGGAAACCATGCAAGGTCCCAGCGGGTTTTCCGGCGCACAGGATTTGCCGAATTGAGGACAATCGGTCGGGAGAACCTTGCCGAGAATTACGGCGCCGCAAAGACACCCGGGAGGTTCCGGCGGCTCACCGTCGGGTAGTTCGAAATGTGTTCGCGCGTCGAATCGGGCATATTCATTCCGGCAATTAAGACCGCTGGCAGCGAGTTCGCCCACTCCTCTCCAATAAGCGTTCGCCGGTTCAAAAACTTGTTCCATAAGCGCTCTCGCCGATGAGTTACCGTCTTCGGGAACGGCACGGGCATAGGAATTTTCCAGTCGCGCCGCGCCCGATGCGAGCATCGCGGACATTCTCAACAAACCGTCGGCGATATCTCTATCGGTAAAACCGGTAATTACCGATGGGATACCGAAATCCTCGACAATAAACCGATAGGGCTGGTGCCCGATTATAGTCGAGACGTGTCCGGGGAGGATAAAACCGTCGATAGCGAGTTCGGGGTGTTCACATAGTAATCGAAGCGCGGGCGGGACAAGCTTCATCATCGGGAGAATCGAGAAATTGCTTAAATTCCTTTTCCCTGCCAATTCTACGGTTGCGGCGATAGACGGTATAGTCGTCTCGAAACCGACTGCGAGAAAAACCACTTGTTTATCGGGGTTATCTTCGGCAATTTTAAGCGAATCGGTCGGGGAATAGATTATCCGCACGTCTGCGCCACCGGCTTTGGCGTCGAAAAGGCTTTTACCGCCTCCGGGGACACGCATCATATCGCCGAACGTAGTAACGATTACTCCGGGTAATCCCGCCAGGTGAATGGACCGGACGATATCCCCTTCGGAGGTTACGCATACAGGACACCCCGGTCCCGAAACTAGCCTGAGTTTTTCCCCGAGAATGGTTCGGATACCCATCCGCGCGATAGACATCGTATGTGTCCCGCAGACCTCCATAACCTGCCAGCGTTTCCCGTCTGGCAATAATTCTACACAGCGCTCGATTGCTTTTTTGATAGGATTTTCGGTCAATTTATTACCCGGCTTTCTTGCCTATCACGCCGACGGAAATCCCCGTATATGTGCAGATTCGGCGGTATTTCAGCCAGCTGCGGATGCTCCGCCTGACCCGATGCAACACGGGTATCTTAAAAGGAATCAGCGGGAGACGAATCCCCACTTTCCATAGGGCTTCCCGCATCATCCGGTAGCCGAGGCAGGGATACATCCATTCGGCGTAGAAATCGACAGGTTCGAGGCCGTATTTTCGCAGCTTTTTTTCCAGTTGCCCGAGCGAAAACTCTTTTTCCCAGCCGGCGAACCACTTATCGAACGCGATGAGGATATGCTTGATGACCGTGTAAATATGCCACCGCTGCGGGACATCGACTATCGCGTAGCCGCCCGATTTCAGGACACGTGCGTTCTCGGCGAGAATACCTTCTTCCTCCCGGAAATGCTCCAGAAGACCCTGGTGGAAAACCAGGTCGAAGGTTTCGCTTTTAAACGGCAGAGCGAACGCATTCCCGCCGACCGGGGTTGTTTTCGAGGCCGATTTTTCGTTTAATTCCGCGATTATTTTTAAAG
>QNEE01000144.1 GCA_003645085.1 bacterium
AGATTTGACATCCGAAGTGCCGGTTACCACCGACGACGAGATAGGTAAACTCGCTGGTTCGTTCAACAATATGCTCTCCGGACTCCGCGGAATGATTATGAGCGTTCTCGATACAGCCAACGAGGTTAGTAAGCTGATTAAGCAACTTTCTGTTAGCTCGCAGGATATCAATGCCACCACCGAAGAGGTCTCGACGACTATCCAGGAAATATCCGCTGGAGCGGCCAGAACTGCCCAACGTGTCGAAGAAACATCGAGAGTTATGGACGATATGGGCCTCGGCGTGGAGGAAATTACATCGAGCTCCCGAAAAGCGGTCGAGAAAATAAACGCTATCAGCAAAACAGTTGGCGAGTCGATGGAGGTTGTCGAAGAACTTGTCGCCTATTCCGAGCAGATAGGAGAATTCGTCAATGTAATCAGCGATATCGCCAACCAGACAAATTTACTCGCGCTCAACGCCTCGATAGAGGCCGCTCGCGCAGGAGAGGCCGGAAGGGGATTCACAGTCGTCGCCGAAGAGGTCAAAAAACTCGCCGAAGACTCCGGAGAAGCGGCAGATAAAATTAACCACATAATAACGGATATCAGAAAGAAAATAGACGATACAATGCAGAATATGCGGGCGAGTTTTGTAAGCGTCGAAGAGGGCAGGGAAGTAATCGCAGGTGTGTCGACTCAGATACAGGATATAATGACAACCGGAGCCAACCGTGTGAAAAGCAAAATCACCGAAATTGCCACTATGTCCGAGGATGCTGCGAGCGCGACGCAAGAAACATCGGCGGCTACCGAAGAAATTACAAGCTCGATGGAGCAGATGAACAGCCTTATACAGCAGCTTTACGACCGCGCCGCAGAATTGCACGAACTGGTCGAAAAATTCAAAGTCAGATAATCACCGAAGTTCAGTATATCTCTGATGGTCGTATTGCCTCAAGAAATACCTCCGATATTTGTGGACAAGCTTATCCGTGAATTAGCAGAAAAATACGATGTCGATTTTTCAGGCTATAACAGGAATTTCCTCAGGAGGAGAATTGCCAACCGGATGCATCGCACCGGCACCGTATCTCTTAGCTTCTATCGCAGGTTCCTTATGGAAAATCCCGAGGAACTCAGCGAGTTCCTGCAGAACATAACTATAAATGTCTCTGAATTTATGAGAAACCCGGAGGTTTTCGTTAAACTCGAAAGGGCTATACTGCAAGATATTTCAAGGAAAATCAAAGGCAGAGTCATTCGGTTCTGGACAGCGGGATGCTCTCGCGGCGAGGAGCCCTACTCGCTCGCAATAATCCTGCACAAGCTCTCTATGTTAAAGAATAGTTTTATACAAATTGTAGCGACCGATATTGATGACATTGCCCTCGAACAAGCCAGAAGGGGCGTCTATAATAGCGAAAGCCTCAATAACCTGTCCCCCTCCGATAAGAAATTGTATTTCCATCACTCCAAAGATAGCAAATATGAAATAGCGGATAAAATAAAAAAACCGATTTATTTCAAAAAACACGATATCGTCCGCGGACCCGACCTCGGCAAATTCGATATGATAATATGCCGTAACGTGAGTATATACTTTACGAGAAGCTATCAGGAAAGGATGTATGAAAGGTTCTGCAACGACCTTTTCACAAACGGGTATCTCGTAACCGGCAAAACCGAAATGCCGCCCACAAGAATGAGCAAACGGTTTCGCACCGTCGATTTTGAAAACCGCATTTATCAAAAGGTAAATTAAATGGCCGAAATCGACCTGGTAGTTTTCAAGATTAAAACGGAGCTTTATAGCCTCGACATCTCATTCGTGAAAGAGGTCGTCGAACTTCGCCCGATAGTTCCGGTTCCGGAAACGCCGGAATTTATTCTCGGCGTAATCAACCTCCGGGGCGAGGTCCTGCCGGTTATCGACATTAAAAAACGACTGGGTTTCGGAAATGTCCACGCCGAGATTAACTCGAAGATAATTATTGTCGAAAACGATAGATATAAGGCCGGCCTTCTGGTGGAAAGCTTGCCCTACGTTATTCATTCGGATACGGAGAAGATTAAACCGGAACCGACGACTATCCAGCCGAAGGTGGATATGGACCTGGTTTCGGGCGTAATAGAAGAGGATTTTCTGGTCGTTCTCGATATCGATAGGATACTAACTCGAAGCGGGCAGTAGGATGGGAAGAAAATGAGTGAAAGGCCTATAAACGTGGGGTTGGGAAAAATCGAGATAGCTCAGCCGCCCGCGGTCCTTACCTGTATAGGAATCGGGTCGTGTGTGGCGCTTTGTATATATCACGAACCGACACGGACTGCCGCGCTCGCACACGTTATGATACCACACCAAAACGAAAGAAAACAAGACCCCAGTAAACCGGCGAAATTTGCCGATATCGCAGTAGAAAATATACTAGAAAAGCTCCGGGAAATCGGATTAAAAAAACCGAAATCCTTGACCGCAAAATTAGTCGGAGGGGCGCAGCTTTTCCATTTCAAACAGGTCCCGAATATCGGCGATAAAAACGTCCGGGCGCTTGTGGCAGCCCTAAGAAAACACAATATACCTATCGTTTCCAAATCGATTGGCGGCGACCACGGGAGGTCTATCTGGTTCCATTCGGAAACGGGCAAGGTTATTATAAAGAGCAAAACTTCACAAATCAAAGAGATATAAAGGAACGCTATGGCCAAAAGAATTCTGGTTGTCGACGACGCAAAATTTATGCGCGTAATAATTCGAGAAGTCCTCGAAGACGCGGGCTATGAAGTAGTTGGCGAAGCCGAAACCGGCTCGGAAGCGCTGTGGAAATATTCCGACCTTAAACCGGACTTGATGATTCTCGATATAATTATACCGGTGCTGGAAGGTAACGTCGTTCTAGGGCGAGTGCTCGATAAATACCCAGACGCAAAAATCCTGATAGTAAGCGCGATAGGCCAGCGGTTGCTCGTCGATAAAGCGCTTAAATCGGGCGCCGCGGGTTACATTGTAAAACCGCTCGAACCGGAGCAACTTTTAAGCGAGGTCAAAAGAATTCTCGGAGAATAAACCGACGGGAATAAACCCGGTAAAATATGCCTATCGATAAAAGCAAATACCTTAAACTGTTCTTCTCCGAAGCCGACGAATTGGTAACACAACTCGGTCGCGAGATGGTAGCTCTCGAAACCGACCTCGGAAATTACGAAGTAATAAATAAAATATTCAGGATAACGCACACTATTAAGGGCAATTCCGCCGCCGTCGGATTCGACATTATCAGTTCTTTCGCGCACAGGATTGAAGATGTTTTCGACAAAGTCCGAAATCGCGAACTCGATTTCTCCCGCGAAACGGCTAATGTTATGTTCGATGCTCTTAGGTTACTCGAGGACATTCTCGCCGAAGTTAAAAAAACAGGGAAAGAACCCTCCGGACTTCCCGAAATCGCGGATATTCTGGAAAAGATAGCCAAAGGCAGAACGGATTGGCTCGATTCTTACGAAAAAACCGAAACAGAGGAACGCATTACCGTTTCAGATAGCGTCCGCGTGCCGATGAAACAACTCGACGATATGATAAACCTTATCGGCGAGATACTTATCGGTATAAGCAGGCTCGAAACGGTTAATCAATATCTCGAAGATAATCAATTAAAAGAAACGACTATCGGTCTCAGGCGTGCGGTATCAGACCTTCAATACGCGCTTATGAATATTCGCCTTGTGCCTTTAGCTTATATATTCGACCAATTCCCCCGTCTTATCCGCGACCTCGCCGAAGAAGAGAACAAACAGATTTCCCTGACAATAACCGGCGACGATATCCAGGTCGATAGTAAAGTAGTCGAGAAAATTAAATCTCCGCTAATACATATTCTCCGCAATGCCGTTTCCCATGGTATCGAAAAACCCGCCGAACGCAAAAAAGCAAAAAAACCGGAGAAAGGAAATGTCGCCATCGTCGCCTCGCGGCAGAGAAACAGGGTCGAGATAAGCGTGAACGACGACGGCCAGGGCATCGACCCTAAAATTATTGCTCCGACCGCAAAATCCCTCGGTATCGTTACCGACGGCTGGCTCGAAGAAGCAACCGAAAACGAAATAATAGAGCTTATTTTCGAACCCGGTTTTACTACCGCAAAAAAGGCTACCGAGGTCTCTGGCCGCGGCGTGGGTATGGATGTTGTCCGCGCCGAGCTTTCCTCTATAGGAGGGATAGTCCAGCTGTATTCCAAACCGGGAATCGAAACTAAAGTTACTCTGGATATACCGGTCTCGATAGCGACAATAAAAACCCTTTTATGTGAGGTGAACGAGAGGGCATACGCCATACCGATTAACGTAATCGATGCGATACAATATATTAAACCCGAAGATATTCGTAGCGTAAACGGGGAGGATAATTTCGCGTTCCGGGACGAACTTACGCCGATACTATATTTAAGGACATTGCTTTTCTCGCTGGAACCCGAGATAACCGAAACCGAGGAAATAGAGGTCGTCGTTGTCGATTACGCGGGGAAACACGTGGGTCTCGCCGTCGACCGGCTTATCCGCGAGGAAGAAATAGTCGTCAAACCCATCGAGGTTTTAAGCGATGTCCGAGCCGTCTCCGGGGCGTCTATTCTCGGCGACGGCAGCGTGGTCCTTATCCTCGATGTGAACGAGCTTATGAAAAGAGCCTCAACGAGAAAGGTGGAAACCGATGGCCACTGATAGAACCGGAGTTACACGCGAAGACGCGGAACTTTTCAGTAACGCATCATCGGTGGGAGCCAAAGGCGCCGCATTAGTTCTATCGAAAATGATTGGGACGGAAATCGACGTATCATTCCCAGATTTCGAAGTCATACGCCTTGAAGACCTGACGAAATCCGAACTGTATAAAAACCAGATTGTCTCTTTTGTGTTCAGCCGCTTTCACGGCGATATCGACGGCACCGCAGCTATACTTTTCCCCTCAGATAGCACGCACACTATACTCAAAGCACTATACAACCGCGATGTGCCTTCGTTGACCGAACTCGAACAGATTGATTTCTCTATCCTGAAAGAGACCGGAAACATATTGATAGGCTCTTTCTTGAACGCCCTGTGCGACACCTTCGACCTCACAGTATTACCAGCGGTTCCCGATGTTGCCGTCGACGATATCAACGCCGTTTTCGATTCCTTCTCGGTGGTGCTCTCGTTAAAAAACAGAGATAATATCATTTCTGTCAAAACCGAAATGTATACCGGCCCGAAATCTCGCACAATTTTCGGTGTGATGCTCATATTTTTTGGCCCCTCGGTCGATGCGAAGTCCCTTTTTCGTCCAGATAGATAGGCTGAAAAATAAGCGAGATAGATAATTATAGAAAGCTGGAGCGGTTGCTGTTCCGGTTTCGGTATGGTTATCGTCTTTTCATTGTTGGGAATATGGGGGGGGTCCGCGGGAGTAAGAAATACCCACCCGACTATAACGCCCTATCCCCCGAAATACTTTTCCGCTCGGTCGAAAGCCGCGTTTATCGTATCCTCGGAGACACAGAACAGCAACCGGAAATAACTCTCGCCGGTCATTAGGTATATTCGTTCTTTATAGCGTATCGTAGATATCTTCGAGCTTTTCGATTGCTTTCTGCAACACTAATTCGTCCCGTTTATAGCTTTTAATCGTTCGGTCCAAACATTTTTTTGCGTCTTGAGCACTCCCCAGCAGCTCCTCGCACAAATCGCGGTTCTTTAGTGCGAGCTGGATTTTTTCCTCGACCCACTCGTCGACCCGTTCGGAATCGTGCTTTACCGCATCCAGAGGACAGATATCGTGACACACCGCGCAACGGATACAGCCGTCCATATCAATATAAGCTTTGCTTTCGACCATCACTATAGCGTCGACGGGGCATTTGTCGAGACAGATTTCGCAGCCGGTGCATATTTCTTTGTCTATCCACGGCATATTATATCCTTCTACGTTAGGTTTAATTTTTAAATTTATTAATTCTCCAGCCAAATGCAAGGAAAAATAAAAGATACTTTTACCTTGCGGTTTTCGGATAGACAACCATCTTATTCACATAATAGAGTGAGAATTTGCCCGTAGAGTCAGGTTTAAACTTACCTGTCGATAAAAAGAGATTATTATGAAAAAGAGGGTTTTTATCTTTATCACCGTTATCGCCGTCTCCACCGCATCCGCGTGGGAGAAATACGCGGGTAATCCGGTGCTCGAACCGGGACCGGATTGGGCGTATCTCGCGCTCTCCGACCCTTCGGTGATATGTATCCCCGGCGGCGGATGTGTCGTCGTTTATACGGCGGCGGGATACGACACTCTCCACGGCGAAACGCTCACCCGCCCCGGCGCAGCGTGGTCTTCTGGGGCTTTCGATTGGACTATGTCCACCGGTCCGGTAATGACCAACGGCTTTCCCGGAACGTGGGACTCGGCGGCGGTCGAAACTCCGGCGATATTTTTCGACGGCGACTCGATAATTATGCTCTACGCCGGCGACAGGGAGCACGGCGGCGGCGAACTGGCGATAGGCATCGCGTCCTCGCACGACGGCGGGATGTCGTTCACGCGGCTATCCGATTGCCCCATTTTCGAGCGCGATACTACTCGCCCGGAGGAATATCGCTGGGTAGAATCGCCGACGTTTATCAGAATAGGCGATTCGCTCGTGATGTGGTATAACGCGGTCTCGTTAGATTGGCACGTCACGGTTTGCCGCGCGTCGTCTTTCGACGGCATTCACTGGGACCGCTATCCGGGCAACCCGGTTATGGACATCGGCCCGCCCGGCGAGTTCGACGAGATTGGCGTTTATTCGCCGTCGGTCAGGCAGCTGGGCGATTCGCTTTTTATGATATATCAGGGCCTCGCGCTCGGCGAATCGACATACGCGTGGGACAGCACCTCTC
>QNEE01000145.1 GCA_003645085.1 bacterium
GCACCTTCAAAACCCTTTCGATGCTGGTTAATAGTCTATCTAGTTCTTTTCCGAGAAAAACCAAATACTGTTACTGCAACTCGGTAAATCAATTAGGACTTGCGTATCTCGCAAGACTGGTTCTGCCATTTTTTTATCCGGGCAGGCCGCTCTAAGGATACGCTTTTTTTGGTTAAAGTCAATATATTACAAAATTATTGGTTGAATGCTCAAATGTCAAGTTAGAACTCGATTTATTTGCGTCATTAGCTGACAACTTCATACAACAAGTCCCTCTCCGGCAGCCTCGTTTTCCGTCCCTTAACCTTATGGCTTTTCACCCATTCGAGGACCTCTTTCCTGTCGAACCGAATCGTAAGTGGAGTTTGGATATCACGCATATCTGGACGCTTGAAGGGTGGCTTTATTTCGCAGTGATTTTCGACATATATTCGCGGCAGGTTGTCGGCTGGCCTATGTCCGATAGATTGGCCAAAGAACTTACTATCGACGCTCCGAATCAGGCTGTGAGCCGCCGCGGTGCTTTCCAAATATAACGCCTTCGAAAAAACGCCGCGCGAAAATTAACCGTCGAATTTGTTTTTATTTAGCGTGAGGGTTATCGGGTTATTACATATATATTCTCGTAATACCTGCAAATCTGTTTCATTGCGTATTACGTGGATGTCAAACGACCGTTGCCAACCGAAATCTATCCTCGATTCCCGACGAATACGGCGTGTGGTCTCTGCTTTAAGAGACCGGAAAATCACACCGGGGAACCCGGTTTCGGCTCCAATCGTTTTTCACCGACCGTATGGGCCGAGAGTGCTCGGTTAGCAGCGAATAGCGTCGCCACACAGAGCATAGGGACGAGACGACCTTTTTCAGTCCAGCGATATTATCGTCGCCTCGGGGTTCACCAGCACGCACACGCCCGATGCCACTTTAAATGCCTTCTTGACTATCTCTGGTGCGGTTTCGGTTACTTCCGGCTGCGACACTACCGCACGAATCGCGGCGAGGGCATAATCTTTCCCCGGTCCTATAGCGATAATGCCGGATTCGATATGTTCGGCTTTGCCGGGGGCTATCATATACGCGGTCTTACGGTTAATCGCGATTAATTCGCCGTCCGCTTCGGCGTTCTGTAGTTCGGATTCCCATTTGCGGCAGATTTTCTGCGCGGCCTCGGGCAAATCTGCGCAGCTATCGATACATTCGCCGAAATCGTCCACAACACGACAACAGGATTTTTTACCGGTGAAACCGATAAGCGTTTCCGAACGGATTTTCACGATGCCGACCTCGTCGCCGTCGGCCTTTTCGGCGTCGAAATCCGTGCCGAGCGCGGCTTTACCGTTATAGCAGATACCGATGACAGTGGTGCCGGCCTTTTTGCCTTCTTTGTTTTTCGTCCAGAACATAGGAGTTCCTCATTGTTCGATGTTCGATTTTCGTTGTTCGTTCCCGGCCCTGCTCTAAATAGATTCCGTAGGGGCACGACGGCGGCGTGCCCCTATTGTTAATTAGATTTCCAGGTTAAACCCAAATTCGCAGTGCCTATCTCGGTGCGGATATAGCTGTCGTCGTCATACCATTGGATTGTCCACCCTATTCGTGCGTTAACTGCCAAACCGCGCCATACCGGCTGCGACCAGCCGATAGCCGCGCCTGCAGTCGGGCCGGCAATATGCTCACTGAATTGCATTGTTTGATATTCGGGATGTTCCCACTTATTCCGAAAATAATTGGTTCCCCATCCTATTTTGCTTTCTATAAAAAAGCCTCGCCAGGGTTCATACCCTATAACAACAAAGTAATTCGTATAACGGAGAAGCGTTGTTTCTTCATATCCGAAGAAAGGGTCGTCCCTTGGGTCTGGAATCCCCGGTATAGTATCGGTTTGGGTTATGCACGTGCTCCAGTTACCCCAAAATTGAAGCATTGTAATTTCAGTTCCAACACGGAATTTGGGGCGTAAATAAATACCTCCACGAATACCGATGTTTATTCGACCGTCTATATCACAACCAAACGCAAGCCAATCAAAAATCCACTCTTCGGAACGATATACACCCCAATCTGCGTCGCGCGGCGTAATGACGGAGGTAAAAGGTTCGTGCTTTTCCGTAATCGTTCCCCAACCACCGTCTGCCCCGGCATACCAATGCAATCCGCTGAAACCGGTTGCAGTGAATACCGCTATAAACAGTGTTGTTAGAATAATCCATCTCATAATCAATGCTATCGGTGTTCTCTGTGCATTCTACATTACGCCACAGCAACGCCAACCCCGTATTCGACGGGTAGAAGTCTCTCGAGGTTTACATGTTTTGAGGCGTCCAGTATCTCTATTCCGACAATCCTTTCGCCTTCGCCGACATCGAGAACGACATCTTCCGAAACACGCCTGTTTATCACCTGTTGATTCTCGTCGTCCAGGCGTATATACAATAGGTCGGTTTTCGAATCGTAAAATACCTGCATATTAATCCTCCCATTTTCCGTAAAAGACATATACGGTTATCGGTTCGACTCGCTTTTGTTCATAGAACTTACCGGCTCTTTCTTTATTATACTCAAAAACCTTAGTTTTTCCAAGTCTTTCGTATTTCCCGGCTATCGGGGAGCCGTTTTCGATAGCGTCTATTGTCTCATTCTCATTAGTTCCGCGCTCTCGCGTTCTATCTGAAGTATGTGATTCGATTACTATTCTCATTTTTCGTTCCATTCGTAATTTTGCCTCGTATTCGCCGAGACGGCGAACCTATTAATATCAAGTATATATCATTTCCACGCGTAGGGCAAGGTCGGGCATTCTGCATTCCCCATTCTACATTCTATATTCGCCACTCATCCTCCCTTCGGGTGGGCTTTCCTATACGCCTCCTTCAAATGTTCTATCGTCGTGTGCGTATATATCTGTGTTGTCGAGAGGGAAACGTGGCCGAGTAGCTCTTTCACCGCGAGCAGGTCCGCACCGCGCTCCAATAAATGCGTGGCGAACGTGTGCCGAAGGATGTGCGGCGATGCTTTGCCGTCCGTAACCTGCTTTAGATATTTATTTACGATGATATACACGTCTGAACGCGTTAGCGGCGAGCCGACGGAATTTAACCACAATTCCTTCGTGTCTTTTCCAGCCAAAAGCTCTGGGCGGATACGGATATACTCTTTCAATGCACTTATTGCCGGCGGACCGATAGGAACGATACGCTCCTTGTTGCCTTTACCGAGGACCTTTATCTCTCCGTTATGTAAATCGACGCGGGACATCTTTATCCCCAGAAGCTCCGAAACGCGTATTCCGGTATCGTAGAAAAGCTCGAGTATCGCTCTGTCGCGGATACCGACCGGAGTCGATGTATCGGGCAATTCGAGCGCCTTCTGAGCCTGCGCGAAATCGAGGAATGTCGGCAAATGTTTTTCGAGTTTCGGTAGCGTCAGCGCCCGCGCGGGGTTCGACGGCACGACCTCCCGCGAATACAGGAAATTAAAAAAGCTGCGGATTGCGCTTATCTTGCGGTGTATGCTCCGGGATGAATACCCTCCGCGCCTTAGTCCGGCTAAAAATCCGCGAAGCTCGATGACTCCTATCTCCGTCGGTTTGTCGATTCCTTCGGGGAATTGCTCGTCGAGATATTCGATAAACTGCTCTAAATCCACGCGATAAGAGTTGACGGTATTTTCGGAATACTTGCGCTCGCGGGAGATATGTAGGAGATACTCGCCGATAAAATCGCGAAGGTTTTGATTGTCGGTGTTCATTGTCTCGAGTTCACCGCAAAGCCGAGGTTACGCGACGAGATTAAAGAAAAAAGGTCCGAAGACGCCCGGCTCCTTACGAACTCTCTACCGGTTCGGAATAACCGCATCTAACACAGATTTTCGTCGTGCCTTTTTTTCGGACATTGAGGAACATCGTCTTGCAACCGCATTCGGGGCAAGGTCCTTCGACCGGGGGGTCCCAGCTCGCGAAATCGCATTCCGGATAGTTGCTACACCCGAAAAAAACCTTGTTTTTGCGTGTCCATCTTTCTTGAATATGTCCGTCGCAGCCCTCTTTGGGGCAGGGGTAACCGGTATCGAACGGCTCGGTATATCTGCATTTCGGGTAGCCTGTGCAAGCGATAAACCTCCTACCTCGGCGGTCGTGTTTAATTACCAACGGTTTTCCGCATTCGGGGCATTTTTTGCCCTCTATTTCTTGGTTGACCGGCCGACCTTTCTCGTCGATAGGTTTGGTATTTTTACATTCGGGGAAATTGCTGCAGGCCAGGAACTTACCATGACGCCCCCATTTGATTATCATCGGCGAACCGCATTTTTCGCAGATGTATTTGGTTTTTTTTTCGAGAGTTTTTTTAATTTTGTTGCGGTTTTTATTTGCAGTCTGGAGCATCGGCTCGAAATCCTCGTAGAATTTCGACACGACTTCGACCCAGTCGAATTTACCCTCCTCTACTTTATCCAATTTCTGTTCCATATCCGCTGTGAAGCCGACCTCGAAAAGGCCGGGGAATAGTTTTATCAGAAGTCGATAGACCTCCCTGCCCAGAGGAGTCGGAACGAGTCGCTTTTTTTCGCGGTTTATATATTTCCGTGCAAATAGGGTGTTGATTATCTGGGCGTATGTCGATGGTCTCCCGATTCCGTTCTCCTCTAATTCCTTAACGAGAGTGCCTTCAGAAAAGCGCGGTGGGGGTTTCGTGAAGTGCTGGCTCGGCTCGAGTGAGACGAGATTGCATTTATTCCGCGGCTCGAGTTTCGGCAATTTAGCCGATTCATTTTCGTCTTCGTTTTTCTCTGGCATCGCTTTGAGATAACCATCGAAAGTGAGCACGGTTTCGGTTGCGGAAAGCTCGTATTGCCCGGCGTTTATAGTAGCTTTTTTCTGATTGTATAATGCCGGAGCCATCATACTCGCCATAAACCGTTGCCAGATAAGCTCGTATAGGCTGTATTGTTCGCCGCTTAAGTATTTTTTTACGGATTCCGGGGTGCGAAATACGTCCGTGGGGCGGATAGCCTCGTGGGCGTCCTGGCTCGCTTTTCCCGATTTATAAGAGCGGATTTTTAAATAGTCTTTGCCGAATTTTTTCTCGATGAATTCCGCCGCCGCTGCTTGAGCCTCTTTGGCGACCCTGACGGAGTCGGTTCTCATATATGTTATTAGTCCGCTTGGGCCTTCCTCTCCGAGTTCTATTCCCTCGTAGAGTTGTTGGGCTATTTGCATAGTCCGTTTTGCAGAAAGCCCGAGTTGCCGCGCAGCGACAAGCTGCATAGTGCTCGTAATAAACGGTGGATAGGGGTTCTTGATTATCGTTTTTTCTTCGATATCGGCGACCGTATATTCGAGCTTCTCTAATTCCGTTTTATGATATGTTGCTGTTTTTTCGTCGGGAATCTCGAGATTTTCGCCGTCAAATTTGATAACTTTCGCGTTAAAAGTTACTTTTTTGAATTCCAGTTCGGCATGAATGTGCCAGTATTCTACGGGCACGAACGCCTCGATTTTTTCCTCGCGTTCGCATATCAGTCTTAACGCAACACTCTGGACCCTACCGGCTGAAAGCCCTTTATAAAGCGTTTTCCATAGAAGCGGCGAGACCAGATACCCTACCAGCCGGTCGAGAACGCGCCGTGCTTGTTGGGCATCCACCTTGCGGATATCTATTTCACGCGGATTTTCTAATCCTTTCAGAACAGCAGATTTCGTTATCTCGTTGAAAAGAACTCGCCCTACGTTGCCGTTTTTTTTGTCGATTATCTTCGAGATATGCCAGGCAATCGCTTCCCCCTCCCGGTCGGGGTCCGATGCGAGAAACACTTGTTCGGCTTTCCGCGCCGATGTTCTTAGCATCGAGATTGTTTTTTTCTTCCCTTCGATTGGCTCGTATTGTGGGATGAAACCATTGTCGATATCCACGGCAAGTCGGTCGGGGGGAAGGTCGACCAGATGCCCACCGCTCGCCAGGATATCGTATTCGTCGCCGAGGAACCTTTTTAACGTCCGCGATTTCGTTGGTGATTCCACTATTATCAACTTCTTAGACATAACTTAATCCTTAATAGCTCTATTCTATTGGCTTATTGCCGGCCTTTTTCCGAATTATATTCTGTTTTCTAAACGGTTTTCTTCATCCCTCGCTGGAACTGCTCCTGTCCTGGTTTCCGAAATTCGTAGGATAGGTTGCCATCGAGTATTTCTCTTAGCGCGACTACCGTCGGTTTTTCTTTTTCTATCAATCTCGTTTCGTGTTTTTTTTCGAGCATTATACGCAACTCGTTTATCTGTCTGGCTCTGCGTGCCACCAGCAGGACCAATTCGTATTTCGAAAGTTCCTCGATTTTCACATCGTAGATAAATTTAGTTTCCTCCATAATAACCTCCGGTCGTTCATCTTATATTACTATTAATCTGGCCAGATATCGCAGCTAAAACGCTTTGTTTCAAGCTGCTCGGCTCTGGCTATGTATAAAACGTCCTGGATAGCATCCTCGAGGCGGTCGTTATATACGAGATAATCGAAATCCTCCCAGTGGCGGATTTCTTCGCGCGCATTTTTTAGTCTTATTTGGATATCCTCTTCGGTGTTAGTTTTGCGGGCACGAAGTCTGCGTTCGGTCTCCGCAGCGCTCGGCGGGACTACAAAAACGAGCACCGCATCGTCGGGATAGGCGGCTTTCAACTGCGCGGCGCCCTGGACATCTATCTCGAATATCATAACCATTCCCTCGGTGAGGGCCTTTTCGACATATTCCTTCGGTGTTCCGTAACGATAGCCGTGAACATGCGCCCATTCGGCAAACCGGTTATTTTCTAC
>QNEE01000146.1 GCA_003645085.1 bacterium
GCGTTCGGCTATCGAATCCAAGTTCGGCGAGATGAAACGGTGGAACGGGCTCAGACGCGCTATTTATCGGGGTATCAACCGTGTCAGGCGGCAGGTAATCCTGACTGTTCTCGCTGTCAATATGAAGCGATTATCGGCGATTTCGGCCCAATCGACAGGATAGTTCTGTCCGGCAACGCTCGACTGGTTGTTTTGGTTGTCATAGAACAAGAAAAATGAAGAATAACGGCAAAACGGAGCCGGGAAATGAACAGCCCATAACCAAAATATAAAAAGATAAACGGCAAAAAACCGATTTTTTATCCGATGTTAAAGAATAACCCGTTTTTCAGTAATCTCAATTTCATAAACATCCCTCGAATAATCGAGGGAATAGAATGTCAAAACTACCGAGGAGAACATTCTATTCGACTAAAGAAATCTCGATTAACTCGCAGATGATATGAAGCGCAGTGCGGTGCCCCTCCTGAATACGCGGCGTATTCGGGCCGTCCACCTTTATAGTATAGCAGGCAAATTTTGATAGGGGGGACTCGCACGCGCCGGTGAGAGCGACGGTATACATCTGCTTCCCCCGCGCTATTTCGGCGGCTTTGATAATATTGGTGGATTTGCCGCTAGTCGAGATAGCGACCAGTAAATCTCCGCTTTTGCCGACCGCGGAAAGCTGACGCGAGAAAATGTCATCGAAACCGTAGTCGTTCGCCAAAGCAGTAATAACGCTCGTGTCGGTTGTCAGCGCGACAGCCGGGAGCGGTTTGCGTTCGAGACCCATTCCGAGACGACCGACCAGTTCGGCGGCGGCGTGCTGAGCGTCAGCGGCGCTACCGCCATTACCGATAAAATAAATAGTCTTCCCGTCGTTAATCACCGATACGGCAAGTTCGGTAATCGCAATCAGTGTTTCTGTCTGTTCGCGAAGCGATTCCACCGCTTTCAGTGAATCGTCGATAGAATCTCCTATCCGTTTTTCTAAATCTCTCATTTCGTTTTAATTATAATATCGAAACTGTGCCGCGGCGGGAGGCTCTCGCGTTCCAGTCTAAATGCATAACCGAAACCCACTGTAATCGGGCTTATAACGTATTCGACCCCGAAACCCGCAGCGAACAAACCGTCATCGAAACCGACAGCAACCTCGGCAATCTCATAAAAACTTGCGGAAATTCCTCCTCTAAACCGCATCCCGGACGGCTCCGAATAGCCGATTTCGGCAGTAACCACGCCCGGGAGGTTCTCAGGCTCGTAAGCCGCACCAACCCTTATCTGCCCGGGGAGGGTCTCGTCGCAAGATGTCCCCTCGTTTTTACCGTATAAATCCGCCGAATCCCACTGATATTTCATCGAGATATTGCAATATGAAAGGCCGAGTAAAAGCTGATTATTAAACAATCTGCCGTGCGCGCCGATATCGAAACCGGCGATATATGTGGACAGTTCCGAGAGCTTCGCCTGAACGTATTTGACATTTGCGCCAACGGTTAATTCCCTGGTTACTACTTTCGCGAACGTCAGAAATATTGCGTCTTCGCCGTAGGCCAGCTCTTCGGTATAATTCCCGCTGATGTCACGTCCGTAGATTTCCCCGGCGTCGGCATGAACCCACGAAAGCGCGACCGCGGCGTCGTTGCGGATATTCCCTGCTGCACTGATATGATAGAACCAGCGGTCGAGCGCGAGCCGCGAATAACCGGACGAGCCTCCCCAACCTCGATAGAGTTGCAACGCCGCCGGATTATACCAGCCGGAACTAGCTTCTCCGCCGGTTGCGACTCCGCACCCCCCCATAGCTATCTGTTTCCAGCCGACGGGCATAGATAGGAAAACACCGGCGCGCCCGAAGGAATCGTTGCCGACCGCAGAAAAAGCGATTCCAAATACGGAGAATATTATGATTAGTTTCCGGCCCATCTTACTTTTATTTGTATCGATATCATAACCTTATTTAATAATCATTAACTTACCCCATCTCTCCCTATCGCCGTTTTTAATTCGGAAAAAATAAAGCCCATTCGCGGGATATCGCCCGTCGGTGAGCGTTCCATCCCATTGGACACGCATCCAACCTCCATCTTTATCGAAATTAGAACCGTCGAATACCGTAACCACTTTTCGAATATCATAGTCGAAAACCTCGATTTTTACATTTTCTTCTGGATTCTCGTACTCGAATACGAAAAAGCAACCGCCGTGTCTATTTGGGGAGAACGGGTTCGGATATGCGTAAACGCTTTCTCCGGGGTCGTTAGAACCCTCTCCGGGAACGGCAAAACGCCCGATAATAGACCACGTTTCCCCGCAATTATCGGTCATAGCGAGGCCTTCGGAATAGGTGCCGACAAATATTCTGCCATTACAATCGGTAACGCTTACCACCTCGTCGACCAGTATCTGCGTTTGAAGTCCCGTTAATAGGTCGTGTCCCGCGATTTCGATAGTATCTCCCTCGGTATAATCCGGCCGGTCGAATCTCGATAGGCCGTGCGTGCAAGCCGCCCAGAGTTTATCGCAGGCGAAGCCCATATTCCAGGCTACATAACCATCGCCGGTCAGACTCCAGTTAACGCCGTCGGAGAAAGAATAAGATATAGCGTCGTAACCGCCGTCGCTGCCGGTCGAACGAGTGCTGGCGAAAACGCCGGTGGTGTCGCCGCCGTAGCGGAAATCTATCGAGATTATCCACTCGCCTGAAATTGCGCTTGTGCAGGCCGGGTCGGCGTTCCATTCGATATAAAAATCGCTTACCGAGTCGACCTCGAAGGTTACAGAATCTACCCATGTCGTGTCATAGACCGGAACTGAGTCCGGTATCCAGCGTCCGTCGACATCGTGCCATACCCACGCAAAATCACCTGCATGGCCGGCAAAAAGCCCTTTTGCGCTACCAGCCCATATTAGCGGCGGCTCAGCACTCGTATCGGCGGCTATAGAGAAAAAACGATGGTCGAGGTCGGTAGAGCTATACCTTAAAGTATCGTCTCCATTGGGTATAACGTTCTCCCAGTTTGCTCCCCTGTCCGAAGAATAAAGTATCCCTCCATAGAAACACGCGGCGTAAATCCCGGTGTCGGGACCTTCGGGAACGAGAGCGACATCGTAGGCAATCTGGCCGATTCGGCAAACGTGACGAAGGTCTTCGTCCGTTAAGCTATCCAATCGCTCGAATGTCTCGCCCCGGTCGAAACTGATAAAGAAACCGTCTCCGACTGGAAGCGGGTCTGTCGGGTCGTTAACAACGGTATCGAAACTCGCCGCGGCAATAACCCAATCGCCGAGAACGGAAAGCGCGGAAAAACCATAACCGTCGAGTTTATTCTCCCAGTTCGTTCCACCGTCACGGGAAACGGAAAGGCCGTTACCGGTCGAAATCCAGACATCGCCGGTTTCGGCGTTGAATTCGATATCGCCGATTGCGTTAGACGCTGGGGTTTTATCCGCAATTCCGGCAGGCCGCGGCAATACCCCGGGCAACTCGTCTCCGGGAAGACAAAATCTCATCGGAGCAGCGCCCAAAAGCGAAGTCGCTATAAAAAGTATCATAAACGAAATCCGCATCCTAATTCCTAACCAGTCCGAGTATTTCGTTAGTAACCTTATCGAGAAGCTCGGGAGAATCGGCTTCAGCATTTAGACGAATCAGCGGCTCGGTGTTCGACGGCCTCAGATTCGCCCACCATCCGTCGCCGTAGATAGTAACGCCGTCCAGGTCATCGACCCGATAGCCTTTATCGGTGGCGTATTCACGCATCTTCTCGATTGTCGCGTTTCGGTCGTTAACCTTTGAGTTTATTTCTCCGCTGCGGTAATAATGGTCGATTTCGGCGACAAGCTCGGAAAGCGGCCTATCCGCCTCGGAAAGCAGTTCGAGACAAACGAGAAGAGCGATAAGTCCGCTATCGGCGAACCAGTTCTCGCGGAAATAGAAATGACCGGAGTGTTCGCCGCCGAAAATCGCGTTTTCCCGCTTCATTATGGGCTTGATAATAGCGTGCCCAACCCTGGTGCGAATCGGTTTTCCGCCCATATTTTCGATTGTCTCGGGCACAGCCTTACTGCATATCAAATTATAGACCACCGACTCCCCCGCGTGTTTTGCAAGCAGTTTCTTTGCAACCAATGCGGTTACCATATCTCCGCCGAGAAGGCGTCCTTTCTCATCGACAAGGAACATCCGGTCGGCGTCGCCGTCAAAAGCGGCACCCATATCGAGAGTCTGGTCGGAAGCGACTTTTTCGCGCAACTCTTTTGTATTCTCCGGTTCGATGGGACTTGCAGGGTGATTTGGGAAACTGCCGTCGAGAGTAAAATACATCCTTTCCACCTCGACTGGCAATCTTTCGAACACCGGAGGAATAGTTTTACCTGCTATTCCGTTGCCGGCGTCGATAGCGATATGAAAAGGCTTAATAACACCTGCGTCGATAAAGCTCAAACAGTGTTCGGCGTAATCTTCGTCGATATTTCTCCTGCGGATGGAGCCGCGTTCCCCGTTCGCCGGTATTTCGCTTTCCCTTACAAAATCCTTAATCTCCGGTAAACCGTCTGTCCCGGAAAGTGGCACCGCTCCGGCTTTACACATCTTAAATCCGTTATAGTCCGCCGGATTATGGCTGGCCGTTATCATAATCCCTGCCTCGGCGCCATATTTACCTACAGCAAAATAAAGACCGTCGGTGGATATAAGACCGAGGTCGACAACATCGGCGCCGACGGACAGAATCCCGTCCGCAATGGCATCGAAAATAGCTTCACTGCTCAAACGCATATCGCGTCCAATATAGACCTCTTTGCAGCCGAGATAATCGACCAGACCGGCGCCGACAAATCGAGCGATATGTTCATTTAATTGCTCGGGATACGTTCCCCGAATATCGTAAGCCTTAAAAATCGATTCATCGAATGTCATATTCGTTTTGGTTTGTTATATTACTCGGGTCTCAGTTTTTTAATATCTTTGGGCGGAGTTATCGCCCAGCCGAGCTTATCTCGTAACACCCGATAGAAACTGCGTCCGTGATAATGCACGAAATGTGCCGAAAAGGCCGCTTTTTTTATAATTATTTCTCCCGAGGGCGGTAGTTGAAGGCCAAGCTGCCCGTCGATAGACACCCTTGGAGGTAACTGTTTATCGCCGGAGTAGATTATTTTAATCGTCTCGCAGGCATCTATTATAACCGGCCGGACAGCGAGCGAATACGCTGATAACGATGTAATCTGGAAAGCCTCCATATCGGGAGCCATAATCGCGCCGCCGGCGGCCATATTATATGCCGTGCTGCCGGTTGGAGTGGCGACTATCATACCGTCGGCTAAAACGAGCGCGACGAACTGTTCGGAAACGAAAACCTCGTGATGTATCAATCTAGGGCTTTGACCCCTATCGAGAACGAATTCGTTAAGAGCGCACCGTTGTCCGTTTTCACCCGGTAGCGTTACACAAAGCATCGTCCGCGTATCTATCGAATAATCGCCATCGAGAATCTTCGGGATAGCGGTCTCGACCTCGGTAGCGTCCAGTTCGGTTAAAAAACCTAGATGCCCAAGGTTGATTCCCACAATCGGTATCTCTTTTTCCCCTACGACGCGCGCGGCTCTGAGCATCGTCCCGTCGCCGCCGAGAACCATAAGAATATCGGCGTTTTTCGGAATATTTTCCGGCTCATACCCTTTCAGGCCGAGAGATTCCGCGGTTACATCTTCCAGAAACCACTCGACACCGTTTTTATCCAACAGGTCGATTAGCTCCCGGGTTTTCTCGACGACACCTTCCTTTTTTACATTCCCGAGAATAGCGGCGCGGCTTATTTTTTTTCCAATTTTGAAATTCATTATACCCCCTCGGAGTTTTTTAATATATGTGTTAATTATCGGGGGTCAAAGAGAAAATGCAATGGAAAGTCGACTATTGACTATTGTTCTTTTTTTAATTATTTCTTAAACAAATGGCTATCGAGAAAATTATCGCAAATGATTTGAAAAGGCTCTCCCGGATAGGAGACCGTAAATACCAGCAACGTTACGGGGAATATCTTATCGAGGGGGTTCGGCTCGTAGAGGAGGCCTTTCGTGCAGGCGCAGATGTTTTGGAACTCGCTGTAACTTCCTGTGCCGAGCGGCGCGGCAGAGTAAAAAGACTCATCGAATCTGCTACTAAAAAGGGACTACCTATCCGTCGGGTAAATAACCGCGAGATGGCGCGAATTTGCCGGACAGAGAATAATCAAGGTATTGCCGCCGGTGTCTCTTTACCTTCAAAATCAAAAGGGGAGATTTACGGCGAATTGCTTCAGATAAAAAGTGGCCTGATAGTTTTCCTGGACGGCATTCAGGACCCCGGAAATGTCGGAACTATAATCCGGACCTCGGAAGCGTTCGGAGTCGAGGGGGTTATTCTCGGCGCCGGTTCAGCGGGGCTTTTCAACCCGAAAACCCTCCGAAGCGCTATGGGCGCAGTATTCCGGGTGGATGTTGTGGAAATCCACGACGAATCGCCTGTCGAGATTATAAACGGATTCTCGAAAAACGGATTTCAGATTGTGGCGACCTGCGTAGGCGGCGGCTATGTGTCTTTCAGAGAAGCCGATTTTTCCGAAAAAATCGTTTTAATAATCGGGAGCGAAAGCGCCGGTGTTTCGGAAAAACTTATCGAAAAAGCGGATTTGCGAATAGAAATCCCTATGCCGGGTCCGACGGAATCGCTCAACGCCGCTGTTGCGGGCTCTATTTTAATCCATTTCATCAAATCGGAGATGGGATATTAAAAATCATTTTAAATAAAATATTTGACTTTATAAAC
>QNEE01000147.1 GCA_003645085.1 bacterium
AAAATATTTTCAAAACCCGTCGTCTATATCAAGTAATCGAGACTCATCGCAAATATCGACAGTATCGGCGGAATGGTCGACAGTGCAAACCTGCGTCGGTTCCGTCCCGGGGATGAAGGCTTCCTCTATCTGAACCGGACACCCGGCTCTGGTGAGCATACCGGTGCGTTCGTCTATCCATAAATAAACCAATCCGGAATCGGGCTTTTCAAAATCCCTATACGGCAAACCGTCGTGCGCGAGAAACGCAAAATACGCCCAGATCGGAAGAGCCCCCTGCGTTCCGGTCAAACCGAGGCGGGTGTTGTCGTCGAGTCCTACCCAGACCGCCGCAGATAGTTCGGGCGTAAATCCCACAAACCAGCTGTCGTGTTCTTCGTTCGTGGTTCCGGTTTTCCCAGCGGCAGGTTTAGAGAATCCGAGTTCCCGGACCGCGTATCCGCGACCGTAATCGATTGCGCCCTCGAGCATATTCACCGCTATATACGCGGCTTCGGGAGACATAACCCTGCGTTCATTTGTCGGCGGTTTATAGATAGGGACTCCGAACCGGTCTATTATAACCCGAACCGTAGAAACATCCGGGCGTGTTCCGGCGCGCGGAAATGGCAGGCTCGCGACCGCCATCTCAAACGGAGTAACCTCGAAAGCACCCAGAGCGAGCGACGGCTCGATATCCATAGGTGATTCGATTCCGCAAGCTTCAGCGAGAGTTATTATATTCTCCAGCCCGAGACCGAGAGCGAGGTTTACCGTCGCTACATTTTGGCTTCGTTCTAATGCCCGCCGAACGGTTATATGACCCGAGTATTCATCGGCGTAATTCCGCGGTTTCCAGATAGAATCCTTCACCGCAAAAACGCTGGGCGTGTCCGGAAGAACACTGCTCGGGGAGTATATATTCCCGCCATCCTCTCTGAACGGAGAGTTTGCCGCCGCAGCGTAGACGAATATCTTGAAAGCGCTGCCCGTTTGCCTGTGGGCATCGAGAGCACGGTTGAACTCGGTTTCGACATCGGAGCGGCCCCCGATAATCGCGACAACTTTACCGTCGGAAACGCGGATAGCCGCCAACGCCGCCTGGACGGGATATTCCCCCGTTATCGTATCCATCGAAGCACAACCGGAGTCGACGACCTCCTGCGCGCATAACTGGAGATATGGGTCGAGGGTTGTGAATATTGTCAATCCTTTCGAAGGAAGCGTCTTTTCACCGAACTTCCCATCTATTTCACGTTCGACCAACTTGAGATAATCGGGGTATCGAATACCGGGGCGCGCGCCGCGAGAGAGAACCAGTTCCGAGGCCATCGCAGAATCGCGTTGCGCTTTGTCGATATAGTCTAATTCGAACATCGCTTTCAAAACCTCGTCGCGTTTTCGTTTCGACAGACCGGGATTGCGGAAAGGGTCGAATTTTGCAGGCGCCGGTATAATACCCGCCAGAAGGGCGTATTCCGAAAGGGTCAAACGGTCGAGGGGTTTTCTAAAATAAAAATAAGAGGCCTCTTCGACACCGACTATGCTATACGCCCCGTCCTGGCCGAGATACACCTGATTGAGATAAAGTTCGAGTATATTCTCTTTTTCGAGAGCGTATTCGACGGCTAAAGCCCAGGGCAATTCGAGCAATTTACGACGGAAACTGCGTTCGGGAGTAAGAATGAGGTTTTTCACGAGTTGTTGCGTTATCGAGGAGCCGCCCTCGATAATTCGACCTTCGGCTATATTCTCGCGCGCTGCGCGTAGAATACCCTCGAGCGTAAACCCGCGATGCTGCCAGAACGCGTGGTCTTCCGATGCCACAACTGCATCGATAAGAGACTTCGGAATATTCCAGTAGGAAACGTAATCGGCGGCAATCAAATCCTCGTCGTAGATGCGACCGAGTATAATCGGAGGCAGGCGTAATTCCGGGCAATCGTTGCCAGAGCTATCCGCGATAACGCTAATCCGCCATCTTTTATCGAACTCGATTTCGATTTTGCCCGAAAGGCTATAACCATCGGGATAATCGAATTCGGGGATAATCAGTTCGCAGCGGTAATCCGCAAGGTTGAATTGGCGCTTCTTAGCCGGATTATATACGCTTTCGAAAAGATGTGCCTTAAGGGTCTTTTTTGCACGTTCCGGCGGAACCCTATCACCGACACGCCACGAAGTCCAATCGGAATAAACGCGCGAGGGGAATTTCCACGATTTCTGCGAGGTTTCGAGTCGAACTATCGCCTCGGTTTTCCGATAAGCCGAGTTATAGAATAGAACGAGCAAGAACACCGCGCACAAAACAAGTATCGACGCGGTTTTCAGGGCGATAATCGCTCTATTTTTGCCTGTAGGGGGAGTCCTCATCGATGCCGTATTCGACGGTTACACGGCGATTAACCGTTCTACCGCGCGGTGTTTCGTTATTTCCAAGAATTACCGGTAGTCCGTCATCGCTGACACCTTGAAGCGTATACGGTTTCGTGTCACCGTAGCCGGCGGCATCGACGACTATTCCTTCCTTAGCGAGCCAGGCATCGAGTTCTGCGGAATTCTTTACGCCGAGATGATGTATTAAATATAACCTGAGGACCGATAACTCGCGCGCGGCGCGGCGTTCAGAGAGTCGTTGATTGTGTTTCTCCGTGCCGATTGCGTCTGTGTGTCCCGCGAGTTTAACGTCGGGAGCCATTTTAGCACGCGCCTGTGTTACAATATCGTGGGCGAGTCCGTCGAGACGGCTTTCGAGAAAATGGCTCGTAGGCTCGGTCTCGTCGAATATAAACTGCACGACGAGAAGTTTCCTGATTTTACGCTGTATATCCTTCACACGGAGAAACAAACGCCCCTTTTTGCCTTGAGACATAAATACAACCAGCTTTTCTCCGATGAATATCTCTGCCTGCACACGGACTATCTGGTCCGGAACGACAAGATGGCCGCCCTCGTCGAGCCAGTCCCATCGAACTTTGGCCGGCGGGAGTCCCGGTCCCCTGTGGACATTCCGAATTAAATAACCGTCCGGCGTAACCATATTTACACGGCTGCTATCCACGTGTATATCGTCGAAACCGGTCGAAGTAAGGGTTATTTCCGTAAAATGCGGTTCGAGGTCCTGGAAACCCATCACATTGGGTTTCGAGACCGTCGGCGCCCAGAGTATGCCCTCGCCCGAAACTGTCGCCTTAACGTCGGCGCCGTCCCATCCGGGCACTATCCTGATTTTCCCGGGTAGGATAGTCGGGTCGTAGTTTTCGAGTCGAGAACGCAAAGCCTCCGCGCGGGCGAGAGCGATTGTGGAATCCTCGCCAGCGCCGAAACCACCCTGAATTAAAACTATAGCATCCTCGTTCCTTTTGAGTATCGCGACTGTCGAATCGTCGAACGTTACGGAAGTCGGGACTTCTGTAACACCGGCTGCAAGCGAATATTCCACAAATCTCGTTTTCGCCGCCGGATATTCGATTCTCATCTCCGCGCGACGATTTTCGGCGGCAATCAGGTCGGGATTGGCTCTGGCTCTGGCCGGGTCGATTCGATATTCCGGTTTTGCACAGTATATCTCGTTAGCGAGCACAATCTGTTTTTCGGATTCCGGCATTATCGACACCAGAGCATTCTTGACCGCTTCCGCTCTGCGCAGCGCAAGTTCGGCGCCGGTCGTGCATTCGACCTCGTCGCTCGGGTCGAAAAATCCCTCGATTATTAGATTCGCGTCGGGGTTATGACCGAGGCGTTCGGCGTATATTCGCATTAGTTCGATTTCCTCGGAGTCCAGCTCGGCGTCTCCCGGTTCGAAAAATACTATCGGCACTAAAGGTTTCTCTTCTACCAGATATTCGAGGCGAGTAACCCACCCCTTACGCGTTCCGATAACGAACTCGATATTGCCCGATATTCCGACCGTAACTGTGGTCTCGGAGATATTGTTTTCTTCGTTACGTTCGGCGAGTTTGCTGTTTATCTTCGGCGTATCCCGACCATCGTCATCGACAACCATCCGAATCGTGTAGACTCCGGCCTCCTTCGGTTTCCAATCCCAGGTCAGCGTAACGGTGCTGTCTTTCGGCAAACCGTCGAGGTATTTAACAGGGAAGACCGGCCTCCACAGGCCGCTGGTATCCCTATACGACAGGCTAACAGAAAACCCGTCGGAGCGGGCTTTGCCGATATTGCTCAATGTGCCGTGAATCTGTCCCTTCACGCCGGGAACAAAAACACCGGCGGGTGAAACGCCCTCGGCGGCAAGGTCGACCTTTACCGGACGCTTTTTAACGCTCCATATCGACAGACCGAAATGGTGGCTGACCGCTCCGACGTCGGCGAGGTCTTTTTCAAGCGGATATACAAAAGCATAGTCTATATCGAAACCGCCGAAAAGTGCGCTCGAATGCAATGTCAGACCGAAATCGAGGCCGGTGCCGTCGTAACCGACTCGGAATTTAAGCCCGCGCGGCAGGTGGCTCTCGGCTCCGACACGGACGCGTATAAGCTCCTTGTCGTTGATTGTCTCGTTCCGCCACATAAAATCGACACTCGGCCGAAAATAGCGGTCCACAGGATAGAAAACCCCGGCCTGAAGTTCGATAGGCCGCTTGCCGTAACCGACAGTATCCTTAAGAGCGAGATTAGGCTCGTTAATATCGCGTGCCGCGAGACCGAACCACAGACGTTCGTAGATATTCCCTATCACGCCTGCGGACAGACCGAAAGCGTTTTTATGCGTGGTTTCAATGAATATCGGGTCGAGGCCGATGTCGTGACCCTCGAAATGTGAAGGCCGATAGCCGGTTTGATACCATACTCCAGTAATGCCGAACGCAAGTTCTCTATCGAAAAGCCTCAGTTCCGGCGCGATGGTCAAACCGAGTTTCGCATAGTAGCTGACATCCTGATTGAGTATTGTGAAACTCAATCCGGCACCGCCAAGCTCCGGTTGCCGGAAAACATAACAACCCAATCCGCGTTCGATAGAACTGCCGCCGATACCCCACGCTAGCCGGCTATACCCGGCCGTAAAACAATTAGACCGTAAAAGCCCGGCACTGGCGGGATTCATCAGAATCGAGCCGGCATCCTGATAGAGTGCGGCGCCGGCAAGGCCTCCGCCGGCATCCTTCACCCCAAACTCGCCCGAATCGGCAAGTATTGCGCCACTAACCAGGAAGACACAAGCCAACGACAAGAATAGACATTTCATATTCTACCTCTATCTGGCAATGGTTACTGTTCCGTGTTTATATACATCTCCGTCGATTTTTATCACCCACAAATATATACCAGGAGGCTGCGGCCTGCCGGCGTCGTCGGTGCCGTCCCACTCGTAAAGACGTCTCGTGCCTCGCAATGTCGCCACCCGCATTCCTTCGAGGCGGTAGAAATCGATTTCGATATCCCCGCTGCGCGAAAGTTCGATATTAAACTTATCGTAAATACCGTCGTTGTTGGGAGTAATTGGATTCGGCCCCGCGTAAAATTCGCAAATACGCACACGGGCGTAAATAGTATCCTCGGCAATCGGGTAGCTCAAACGGTAATCGAAAACCAGAAGGGTATCGCAGAATTCGCCCTCCCTTTCGGCGAAAAGGATAAGCGGGACAACGAGAGTGTCCCCGGGAGATAGTGCCGTATCCGCCCACGGTTCGACAGAGAAATTCTCACCGATAACCAGCAGGATAGAATCGGCAAAAAGAGTTACCGTATCTGGATTATAGAACGCGACCATCCCACTGAATTCCTCCGACGCACAAAGCGGGTCGCCATATTCCGACGGGTTCCATCCACCGGAAACGACCGAAATCTGCCGAAGCCCGAGCGGGTCGAGCGGCACCGTGAAAGTGTCGCATCCCCATGAGCGGTCGAGAGGATTATCGCAATCGGCGTCGCTATCCGACGCACAAATACATAATGCTATATAATCTCCGACAACCGGACCGATATCGCCGTCCGTAGCCCAGATATCAGGAGTAACCCGGTGCATAGAAATCGAGTCGGGACTAGACGCGAGAGACTCTCCCGCGCTCCACAAGACCGCGGCTTCCGAAATACCGCTGCGGTCGTCGAGTTCCGCAGTTACGACAAAACCGATACCGGAAAAACTATAATGCGGAGAATAGCCTATTATTTCCGGCGGGAGAGTGTCGTCGTCGAGAATCTCGAAAGACCAGCTTACAGGAGGCAGTATATTTACGCCACAGCCGACCGCCAGGTCCGAGGCGCTGTCGATATAGACCGTTACAGTGTCGAACTCGCAAAGCTCTATATCGATAATGCCGCGGCCTATACGAACGGTATCGTGGCTTAAAAAGTAATCGGTCGAGACCGTGTCCGTGTCGGAGATACCCACAACGATACGTAACGAATAAGTATCGACTCCGGCGGGAGAATCGGTAATACCGAAAAGAATATTATCGAACGTATCCGGCACAGAATCGAAAGGATATCGCCAGATAATCTCGGGCGGTTCGGCATCGATAATTATATCGAAAGGATAAGGTTCCGAGAGACTCCCCAGCGAGTCAGCGACGGTCAGCGTGCCGGAAAGTGCCGCGCCGTGGAGCCAGAGAGTATCGGGTGTATATTCTAT
>QNEE01000148.1 GCA_003645085.1 bacterium
CGACATATTCGTAGTCAACAAGTCCGACCGACCGGGCGCGGACCTTTTCGCGAGCGAACTGCAATCGATTCTCGAATTGAAGGGGGACCGCGACCGCGAATCGGAAAAACCGGTCTGGAAAGTGCCGATAATCCCGGCAATCGCGACCCGCGACGAGGGTATCGGGGATATTGTCGAGCGGATAATCCGGCACAGAGAGTTTATCACTAAAAACGGGCATTTCGAAAGCCACCGCAAACTGCAGATAAAGCACAAAATCAAACAGATAATTATGCGGCATATCCGCGAAATCGCGGAAAAACAGTTCCTGGGTGAGATGGACATCGACGCGCTGACGGAGAGCGTGTTCGGCGGAGAAATCGACCCGTATTCGGCGGTGAGAGAGTATTTTGAGAAGGGATTAGGAAATAGGGATTAGGCCCTATCCCACGCGTGGATTTATCGTAAAAAGTTTATAAGAGATGACATCGAACTGAAAAACTGGGAGGTGGTAAAAATCCAGAGATTACTAATCGTTTCAAATAGATTGCCCGTTACAATTGCAAAACGAGACCACAAAATAAGTTACAAAAAAAGCGTGGGCGGACTCGCTACCGGACTCGGTTCTTTCTACGAGTCATACGACAGCGTGTGGATTGGCTGGTGTGGCCTCGACGCAGACAGGATTAGCGGCACGGATAAGGAGAAAATCAAAAGAAGATTGATATCCGACTATAAATGTTACCCCGTCTCGCTTAACCGGACGGATATCGACAAATACTACCGCGGATTCTGCAACAAGACCGTCTGGCCGCTTTTCCACTGTTTTACGCAATACGCCGTGTGGGATGATAGATTGTGGGAGCACTACAAACGGGTGAACCGGAAATTCGCCGAGACCGTCGCCGAGATAGCTAAACCGGACGACATAATTTGGGTTCACGACTACCAGCTGATGCTCCTTCCGAAATTTCTCCGCGAAAAGCTCCCCGACGCGCAAATTGGATTTTTCCTGCATATCCCGTTTCCGCCATTGGAGGTTTTCAATTTACTCCCGTGGCGCGACGAGGTTCTGGAGGGCCTACTGGGCGCCGACCTCGTTGGGTTTCATACATACCATTACGCCCGAAATTTCCTCGAAATTACGAGACATATCAAAGGTTATGAGCACAAATTCGGAGATATCGCCACCGACGGCCGGACAGTTAGGGTGGATTGCTTTCCGATGGGTATCGATTTCGAGCGTTTCGAGAAGGCGGTCGAGAATAAAAAAACGAAGAGGAATGTCACCAAATTCCGCAAGGAACTCGGCGACCGCAAAATTATCGTATCGGTCGATAGACTCGATTATACGAAAGGGATAGTCAACCGCCTTAAGGCGTTCGGGCTTTTTCTCGCCAGAAACCCGGAGTTCAGGGGCAAGGTAACCTGGATTATGCTCGCGGTGCCCTCGCGGACGAAGGTCGAGCACTATAAGCAGCTAAAAAGCAAAATCGACGAACTGGTGGGCAAAATCAACGGTAAATACTCCGGGCTCGGTTGGATTCCGATATGGTATCTTTATCGCTCGGTGCAGTTCGAGGAGCTTATCGCTATGTATAACATCGCCGATGTCTGTCTGGTTACGCCGATAAAGGACGGAATGAACCTCGTGGCCAAGGAATTCCTAGCTACAAAGACCGACGGCAAGGGTGTATTAATATTGAGCGAAAACGCCGGCGCGGCATGCGAACTCGGCGAGGCGATAATAATCAATCCGAACAACAAGGTCGAAATCGCGAACGCGATAAAGAAGGCGTTGTCTATGCCAGTCGAGGAACAGATTAAACGCAACGAGGTTATGCGCGAAAGACTCAAACGATACAATGTTACGCGATGGGCGATCGATTTTATGGACATCCTCGACGAAATGGACAAATTGCGGGATAAATTTCGGAAAAAAATATTCACAAAAAAGAACAAAAAGAAACTGGTCGAGCGCTATCGCAAGGCCAAAAACCGATTACTCCTGCTCGACTACGACGGCACACTGGTAGCGTTCGACAATAAACCGCTGAACGCGATGCCGGAAGGCGGTCTTATCGAGACGATAAAAACGCTCGCTAACGACCCGAAAAACGAGGTCGTGATAATAAGCGGCAGGGATAAAAGCACGCTCGAAAAATGGTTCGGCGAACTGAATATCGGGCTGGTTGCGGAGCACGGCGTATGGCTGCGCGAACCGTCCGGTAACTGGGAGACTATCGAACACCTCGACGACGACTGGAAAAAGAACATCAGGCCGATACTCGAACAGTTCGTCGATAGAACCCCGAAATCGTTTATCGAGGAGAAAGAGTTTTCGCTGGTCTGGCACTACCGAAAGGCCGACCCGAACCTCGCGGAAATAAGAGCCAGCGACCTTAACGACGCTATTATGCATCTTACGGCGCACACCGACATTTCGGCTATGGAAGGCAACAAGGTTATCGAGATAAAAAAAACCGGTATAAACAAGGGCCGAACCGCCTCGAGATGGGTTTCCAAACGCGACTGGGATTTTATCGTCTCTATCGGGGACGACCGAACGGACGAGGATGTGTTCGCAATCCTGCCGGATTATGCTTACTCTATCAAAGTCGGGCAGGGAACGACTGGTGCAAAATTCACTATCGAGAACGAAAAGGAAGTCAGAAAATTGCTAAAGGAGTTAGGAGAGAGTTAAGATGCAGAGAAAGGCTATCGAGGACTACCGCGAAATTGTAGGAGACGAATATATCGCCTCTATTTTTAAGAAGGCGCGAAAACTTTACGGCAAACACATATTGCACGTCAATTCGACCTATCAGGGCGGCGGAGTCGCCGAGATACTGGTTTCGCTCGTTCCGTTGCTGAATAATATCGGGATTTCCACCGGCTGGCGGATACTCCACGGCACACCGGATTTTTTCACGATTACAAAAAAAATCCACAACGCACTGCAGGGCGAAAAAATCAACCTCTCGAAAATCAAAAAGATACTGTATCGGGAAACGGTGAAGGATTTCTCGATATATACTCACATTCACCACGACTGCGTGATAATCCACGATAATCAGCCCTTGCCGCTAATCGAGTTCTACAACAAGCGGCAGCCGTGGATATGGCGGTGCCATGTCGATTTATCCGCGCCGCAGAAGGAGTTGTGGGATTTCCTCCTGCCGTTCATATTGAGATACGACAAGGTTATCGTATCGAACAAAAATTGTAAAAGAAAGGGCTTACCGGTAGAACAGAAAATAATCCATCCGGCTATCGACCCTCTATCACCGAAAAACAAGGAATTGTCGAATAATGATATAAAGAAATATCTCAAAAAAAACAATATCCCGACCGACAAGCCGCTAATCACACAGATATCCCGGTTCGACAAGTGGAAAGACCCGCTGGGCGTGGTCGATATTTTCAAACTCGTAAGGAAAAAGGTCGATTGCAGGTTGGTTTTGTGCGGCGGGATGGCCACCGATGACCCCGAGGGCATCAAGATATGCGAACAGGTCCGCTGTAAAACCGATAAGATGGTGAAAAACGGCGACGTTATCATTATCACCACCGAGAACAACATACTGGTGAACATCCTCCAGCGGGTATCGTCGGTGATTATCCAGAAATCGCTGCGCGAGGGTTTCGGCTTGACCGTCGCCGAGGCGTTGTGGAAAGAAAGACCCGTGGTGGCATCGAAAATCGGCGGCATCCCGCTCCAGATAAAGGACGGCGAAAGCGGGTTTCTGCTCGACCCGAAAGATAAGCAGGGTTTCGCCGACAGGATTGTCCAGATTCTCCGCGACCCGAAACTCGCAAAAAAACTCGGCAAAAACGGTAAGAAAAATATAAAAGAAAATTTCCTGATTACACGCCTAATTTCCGACCACCTGGACTGCCTCGACGAGTTGATTACGTGCAAATAGGGGCGCGGTTACCGCGCCCTTCCTTATGTCTAATATCGAAATCCTAATATCGAATGAAATATTAAACCCTTACGACTAAAAAGGGTGGTGAAAGGTTTAGACATTAGGCATTAAGTAATCCGATTTGAGATTTAGTCATTAGGATTTCCCAAATAAGACCTCTCGCTTCGCTCGAAATGACAGGTAAGAAAAGTTCGAAATAACAAAGAAACCGTAGGGGTGGCACGCCCGCCTTTTTTATTATTGCACATCCATACTACACCCATTAAATTGGGTTTTAAAGAGCTTTGGCATCGTCGGAAGCCCGGCGGTGTCGGGCGATTAGTAATTCGTAATTAGTAACTACCACTGGAGCCGCTATGGATTTCACTTTAATCGGTTTTATCGTCTATCTCGGAGTCGTTCTCGTGGTAGGGTTTATCACCTATCGCTATAACAAGACACACCGAGATTTCTTTATCGCGGGACGGCGACTTAACCCGTGGGTCGCGGCGTTCTCCGAAAGAGCCTCGGGCGAGTCGGCATGGCTTCTCCTGGGACTTCCCGGAGCCGCGCTCGCTGCGGGTTTTCTGGAGATGTGGACCGCGCTCGGATGCGTCCTCGGAATAATATTCTACTGGTTCATAGTCGCGAAAGGGCTGCGCGTCGAGTCGGAGAAATCGGACTCGATAACTCTCCCAGACTTTTTCGCCGAGCGCACCGGCAGAGAAGATAAACTTATCCATGTCGTCTCGATGCTCATCGTGCTGTTCTTTTTCACGTTCTATCTCGCCGCGCAGTTCAATGGCGCCGGGAAGGTCCTGAACGTAACGTTCGGTGTGCCGCCCGTCGCGGGGATGGCTATCGGCGCGGCGGTTATCGTGTTTTACACAATGATGGGCGGGTTTTTCGCGGTAGCGTGGACCGACCTCATCCAGGGAATAATAATGATTGCCGCGCTTGTGGTGCTGCCCGTAATCGGACTTGTCGCGATAGCCGAACAGGGGCATTCGCTGACGACCGCGGTGGCATCCGCCGGAGACAATTTCGCGAGCGTAGTCGGTGGCAAAACCGGATGGGCTGCGGTCGCTGTGATTATCGGCGGTTTAAGCTGGGGGCTCGGATATATGGGGCAACCCCACCTATTAACGCGGTTTATGGCGATAAAGGACCCGAAAAAGATTAAGACCAGCAGGGGGATAGCTATCGCGTGGGCGATTCCGGGTTTTTTCGGCGCGATGATGATAGGTCTCGTCGGGCTTTCGCTTTACGGTCAGGGGCAGTTCTCCGACGTCGAGCAGATTATGCCGCATCTCGCGACGACGCTGCTTCCAGCGTGGCTCGCGGGCGTCTTTATCTCGGCAGCTATCGCCGCGATGATGTCCACAGCGGACAGCCAGCTGCTGGTGATAACATCCTCCGTCATCGAGGATTTCTACCACAAAACGCTCGGCAAAGAGGTCTCCGAGAAAACGCTGTTGCGCTTAAGCAGGCTTATTACGATAGTCGTCGGCGCAGCGGGGTTTTTAATCGCGATAACCTCGAAAAAACTGATATTCGCGCTGGTGTCCTACGCCTGGGCGGGGCTTGGAGCGTCGTTCGGGCCGGCGCTGCTTTTGATGCTCAAATGGAAAAAGACCACCAATCAGGGTGTCCTCGCAGGGATGCTCACCGGGTCGATATCGACTGTCGTCTGGTCGAATATCGCGGTTCTTAATAATTTCATCACCGTCAGGTTCGCTTCGTTCGTCCTGGCGTTCGTGGCGGTGATAGTAGTCAGCCTGCTGACACAGAAAGAGACTTAAGCTGTGGGAGAGGCTTTCCGGTCTCGATAGTCGACAGTGCTTGAAGAATCAAGGGCGGAAGCCCTTTCCCACATAGATAGGCAAATTATGAAAAATCTCCGCATCCTTATTGCTAAAGGCGGTCTCGATGGCCACGACCGCGGCGCGAAAGTGGTCGCGCGCGCCCTGCGCGACGCCGGGTTCGAGGTTATATATACCGGCCTGCACCAATCCGCCGAGATGATTGTTAACGCCGCGATTCAGGAAGATGTCGACCTTATCGGGATAAGCATCCTCTCCGGCGCGCATATACCGATATTCACGCGGGTGCTCGAACTGCTCGATGAGCAGGGGCGTGACGATATCCCGGTGTTCGGCGGCGGGATAATCCCCGTAAAGGACGCCGAGAAGCTCGAATCTATCGGGGTCGTCAAGATATACGGCCCCGGCACGCCGACGACGGAAATCGTCGAGTGGGTAAGGGAGTTGAAAATTTGAGAGTGCGAATAGCGCGTCATTGCGAGGAGGGCACAGTCCGACGCGGAAATCCCTATTTACAGGAGCGAGCCGGCGAAACCGTCGAGCACGAACGCCCCCGGTGCGTGCCAGTGGACGCCCGACGAATCGCTCGGTTCGGCGATATATCTCCTCCGAATAAAGGGAACAAAAGCCTCGACAAAAATCGTATATTCGAAATAATCGGTCGGGATAGAAAATAGGGGTATGGGCGACTGGCAAGTTGCACGATAGAATTAACAGTTTTTTCTTGCTATTAGCGGCTTTTTTTATTAATGTAAAAATACAATTAAAACAACCACCGAGAAGGATTATGCGCACCGCTTTTCTAATAATAGTTTTTCTCATTTTGCCTCTCTGCGCACAAAATCTCGCGGAGA
>QNEE01000149.1 GCA_003645085.1 bacterium
CAGGTATAACGGGCAAACAAAGACAAAAACGCCGAAATCGAAAACTATAAACGCGCCCTCGGCCTTTTTATAAGAATAGGCGACAGAAGAGGCGAAGCCCTTTGCCTTTCCAATCTCGGAGACGCCTCCAGAGAAATCGGAGAAATTAAAGAGGCGAAAAGACTGCATCACAAAGCGCTCAAACTTGCAAAAGACCTCGACGACCCGATGCGGATTGTCGACAGCGAACTCGGTTTGGCACTCGATACCGCGGCCGAGGGCAATATAAAACCGGCTACGAAACGCGCGCGCGGCGCCCTTAAAATCGCCCGTGATACAGGGGATTGGGAAGGCGAAATACAGGCGGGGTTAGCCGTGCTCGAACTATTAGCAAAAGGCAAAAACAGGGGTGCTTTTAATAAATTGTATAAACAATTGAAGAAAACGATAGAACGATGTAATCCTTCGGCGATAGCGAGGCTCGAAGAAATCGAATTTACAAAAATAGGAGGAAAATGAGATGATATTCCGTAAGTATTTTCTACCGGTTTTGCTCCTGTGGGTTCCCTTTATTGCCGCTCAAACGTGGGATATTATCGGACCGGATAGCACGCGAGTTACCCAAGTCCGTCCCGACCCTAATTATCCGGATTCAATATACATGATAACTCGAACCTACGCCGACCCGGGTGTTAATCTTATCAGGACACCGGATGCCGGTATCTCGTGGGATACTCTCGGTATGTATAACGGTGTCTTACTGCACCCTAATACCGCCGAAACGCTTTTTGCCGCACTGGGTATAGGCTCTTTTTCGGACGGCATCTGGAGAAGCGACGACTATGGCAGTTCTTTCGGTTCTTTTCCGCCGACATGGATATTTATGGCTCAAAACGCCATATACGACCCCTCCGACTACAATTGCCTCTTTGCCTGGGGTGCAGAAATACAGCGTTCTCTCGATGGCGGAATATTATGGTCACCCGTCTATATGCCGCATATTGCTACTCCTCTCGAAGGCGTTACTGTCGACCCGACCGCGAACAACCGCGTTTACGCGTGGAGTTGCGAAGAACTTTTGCTCTCCACCGATAGGGGAACTACGTGGACAAGCCTTTTGATTCTCCCCGAGAGTATGTCTATAAACGATGTGGCTATTGCCCCGACCGACACGTCTATAGTATATATGGGTTGCTGGGGCGGCATATTGAAAAGCACCGATTGCTGTGCATCATGGGACACAGTTCCAATTCCTCCCCCGCATATCACCAATCGAATATGGGTATCCGAAATGACACCCGACCAGATTATCGCCGGTGGAGCATACGGCCTTATGCGTTCTTTCGACGGCGGAGACACCTGGATGCTCGCGGGCGATTCGATACCATACGAAGTTAACGATTTTGCTTTCGGCCCCGACGGTTCCGGCGGACGGTTCTGGTATATCGCTACCGAACACATGGGGGTCTGGCGGACGCCGGAAATTCCATTTACAGAGGGACCCTTTCTATCTCACCCTTATCCACCGGATAGCTCGTGGGTTTCACTCGAAAGTTTCCCGGTATTTATAAAGCTTTTCGACCCAGACGGTATAGATATTTCATCGGTTGCCGTGGATATCGACGGAATAGTGTATACATCTGTAGACCCGGAACTTACCGTAACCGACACGGGAATCGTTTTCGAGGACGATTTCTCGGACGGCGACACAGTGAACATATCTATTACATCCGTCGACGACATCCTTGGCCACTCCTCGGATATGCTTCCATACGACTGGGTTTTCTTTGTCGACAGAGCGCCCCCGGAACTCCTTTTTAATTACCCGGGGCCCGGTGAAGTAATCGATAGTGTGGATATCGTCGCGAGGTTTTATCTTGAAGACGAAGGTAGCGGAATCGATATCGGCTTGCTTTCGTGCGCATTCGACTCTATCGAGGTCGATTCGAGTTCTATGGCTTTCTTGTACGACGACGATACGCTGTTTATTCATCTGCCTACGGCGGGGGTTATCGCGAACCCGGGCGACACGATTCAAGTGATTCTGACTACCGGGGATTTATGCACACTGGAAGAGCCGAACGATACTACGTATTCGTGGTTCTTCGCTATCGAACCGACCTCGGTATCGGAGCGACCGGTTTTACCGGAAAATAAGGGTATCGCGGTTTCGCCGAACCCGTTTAATGTGGTCTGCCGGATTACACCGCCCGGTAATTACGAGATTTACGACATTTCGGGAAAGGTAATAAAGCGGATATTTTCGAACCAGAAAGAACCGGTTATCTGGGACGGCTCCGATGAATCGGGCAGGTCGCTGCCGTCCGGGATTTATCTAATAAAAAAGACGTCGGGGAAATTAAATAAGGCAAAACTCATTCTGCTTCGTTAGCTTCCACCCATTTTATTGCGAGCTTTATCGCCTCTATAAAACTCGACGGGTCGGCGCTATCGGTTCCCGCTATATCGTAAGCGGTGCCGTGCCCGGGGCTTGTGCGCACAAACGGCAACCCCAAGGTAGCGTTGACCGCGCATTCGAATCCGGCCATCTTAAGCGGTATCAGAACCTGGTCGTGATACATCCCGATAATGGCATCATAGCGCTTTCTGAATCGCGGAATAAACGCGATATCTGGAACGAGCGGCCCCTCGATATCATACCCCTCGCCGAGAACATCGCCTATAGCAACTTTTATCGTAGTTTCTTCATTGCCGAGAAGCCCGTTCTCTCCTCCGTGCGGATTCAGCGCCAGGACACCCACTCGAGGTCTTTCTATAGATTCGTATTTCTTAAGCGAATCGACGGTAATTCGAATCGTGTTACTAATTAGTTCTCGTGTAATAAGTGACGTAATATCTATAATTGGAACGTGCCTCGTAGCCGGGATTACCCTGAAATCCCCCGCAAGAAGCATCATCACAACGCGCTCTACTTCGCTAATATTCCGTAGAAGCTCTGTATAGCCCGGATAATCGTGTCCAGCCAAATTCAATCCGGCCTTCGATAGCGGAGCGGTAACTAATGCGTCTATTTGCCCGGCTAATGCGGCCCGAGCGGCATCGATTACCGACCGATAAGCGAATTCTCCGCCGGGGGGCGTCGGGCGCCCGAAGGGCGCAGGGCCGTCGAACTGCGGCGCGCCAGCAAATCCTATATTTCCATGCCTATCTGCGAATTCGAGCAGTTCGACGGCCCACCGGAAACGGCGGGCCATAATCTCGATAAAGGATTGGTCACAGAAAAAAACGAAATCGATACCGGATTCGATTGCGAGAACCGCTTTGGCCGCCGTTTCCGGCCCGACGCCCCCCGGGTCGCCCAGACTAATACCGATTCGCACACGACGGTTCACTTGAGTAAAACGGCCTTTCTCCGGACAATCTTATCTTTCCAGATTGCACGAGTAAAATATACCCCTGAAGGTAGGTCGCGACCGTTAAAACGGAAATTATGCCGCCCGGAACAGTATTCCCTGTTCGCTAATCTGTGGACTAAACGGCCGTTAAGGTCGTAAAGCTCGAGGTTTAATATCCCCGGCTCGGGAAGCTGAACAGTTACCGAGAAAGATGGGTTAAACGGATTGGGTATTACATAGCCAAGCTCGAATTTTAAAGGCTTTGCGGTTTCATCTACAGAGGTGCCTTCGTAGATTATCTCCCCCGCGTAATAGGTCCATTCGCCGGCCTCGGGAGCGTCCATATAAACGAACTGGCCTTCCGGAATAATAACATAGACCTGAAGGGTTTCGGCTTCGGTATCTTCGATGACTCCGACACCGAAACCGTCGGTAATAATGACCTCATCGTCGAAACTAACGCTCCCGTTGTCGATACCCTCGATAATTATCACACCTACCGTGCATGAATACGCGATAGGAACAAGTGCGGTATCCGTAATTGCGAAGTGAATAGAATCGAGTAAATCCCCGACCATCGGGGACAAAGGCATCGAAACCATTAGATTCCCCCTGCTCTCGACCCCCAACTCCATCTCGCCGGAATCGTCTCTCGCCTCGACGCGAACAATGAAAAGTTCCGCATCGGTATCCCTGACGGCTATCGAACCTATACCACTCGTAATAACCACGGTATCCGGATATGTAACACTTCCGTTGCTATCCGGGTCGATTACCGTAATATCGACAACTCCGTTATAGCTTGTGGCGATACCATCGAAACTCATTATACCTATACGAAGCTGTCTCGTCGTTCCCGCAGGAATCCATTGCGGCACCTCGAGCGGGCAAAGAACCCCACCCTCGCCGGGCTTTAGAAACCGCATAGACATATTATCCGGCAGAAGCGGGCCGCTGACATCGAGGGTTACCGTCTCTGCGGAGTCGTCTCGAACGGAAAAACTGGCGATACCACAATCGAAATGGACTATTCCCGAAGACGGAGATGTTTCGGCGCAACCCGAAACGGAAACCGCCGCGCTGTCGTTATAAGTAATCGCTATTTCCCCGAAACCGGTTCGCGCGGTTACCGTAACGGGGATATCCTCCCCTGTCGGATAAATACCCATATCGTCCCGGAAAAACTCGTAAGAAACGGCACTGCCAGAATCGCCGTCCTCGAAAACGAGCCCGTATTCCCAGCGAAAACCTAACGCCCCCTGGTCGAAAAGGCCTATCAACTCTACATCGCGCGCCTCGAAATACAGGTTTTCCGCCTCTGTATCGGTTACCATAAGAACGCATCGACCATTAGTTATATTAAGAACAGTCGTTGTATCCTCCGTATAATCCCAGTATTCCCCGGTTACGGAATCGATTATAGTAACAGTTCCGTTATCGTCCCCCTCGAATGGCGCGATGAAATAGCCATCCACTGCCGTATCGACCTCACCCAGACCGTTAATAGCCTCGACCACGAGCTTCGTCGTATCTCCTGTAAGCGCTACCGAAGGCCCGTCGTATTCGAGCCTGACGGCCCATTCCGGCGGAACGACCTGAATAGGAGTCCAGATTGGCGTATTGAGCTTCGGCACCGAATCGGTCTCGGGAACGAGAAAAACACAGAGCGTATCCGCCTCGGTGTCGGTTAAAGTGAACCCGGCGAATCCCGCCGTAAGCGTCTGCCAGCTCGAAGGTTCGATAACGGCGCTCGCGGTTCCGGTCAAATCCACTGGATTAAGGCGAACCTTCGTGCTGGAATTATCCGGGTCGGGCATACTGCCAGAAAAAGCCATTCCATAGACGCTCGAACTAACTCCTTGCGTAACGCGTAAACCCTCGAACCTGATAGGCATAAATACCGACGCACGCCCGGGCGGAAGAACCGTAACATCGAAAGTGTCGCTTGCAGGGAGCGTATCACCGATTCTGTCCGCGATAATCTTGATAACCTCCTCCTCGGTATCGCCCACATAGAAATGGCCGAGGCTATAGACCGCCGGCAGAATCGCTTCCCGGGCCGGTGTTCTGTCGAAAACATTCGATACCCAGGCACTCGAATCGGGATTGCTTTCGCCGACGATACGAATCCGGATACCGTCGATAACCAATCCGGCGATATAATCGGGCACGGGTAATCCTCCGGAATCCACGGGCGCCGCCGTAAATATGGACATATCATCACCAATCTGGATAAGCTCGGGTCCACGTATTCCCCATTTTTCGGCGGTCTCGCCGCTGGGTATAATCTCGAAAAGCATCGGCAACGACGATTTCATTTCGCCGTAAAAATCCGTAACATAAGCGCTAAAATAGCCTTCGCCTTCGGCCCTGACCAGCGCCATACCCATCTCGTCACTTACCGGTATCTGGTCCATTCCTACACCCGTAAATGCATCCTCCCAATATACCGTATCGACACCGTCGGCTTTAATGAAATGTGGAACCGCTACCCCTTCCCAGGTTGTATCCACCTCGGCGTTTAACGGCCTTCTCGGACCGACTATAAAAAGCAACGCGCCACCGTCTGGGATATGGTAATCCACCGAGCCGGATGTATATAAAGTCGGACCTGGCGGAATATCTATAAAATGCGCCGTCCCCGCTGGCCCCGTTTGCCACGGTGCCGAGAACTCGATAGCATTAATCGAAAACACAACCAGAAAAACAACAAATAGCGGTCTAATTGCCCTCATTTTATTCCTCCAATCCCTTTTTAAATTCCGTTGTTTTTTCCGAGACCCACCTAGAAAACTTCTCTTTGAATACTTTTTCATCGAAACGCCTTGCAGATTCGACGGCGACTCGAGAATCGAAACCGTCTTCCTTAAACCTCTCGACGGCCTTAAAAAGCGCGGCGGGCGACTGTTCAAAGAAAAAAGTCCCCGTTTTTCCTTCGATAACACTTTCGGTTGCACCGCCGGCACCAAAGGCTATAACCGGCCTGCCCGAAGCCAAGGCCTCTACCGGCACGATACCGAAATCCTCACGCCCGGGAAAAACCAGAGCACGGCACTTCGAAAGAAGCTCTATCTTATGGTCCTCACCGATTAAACCCAAAAAATCGGTTTTGGGTCCGGCCATCTTTTTAAGATGCGGCAACTGCGGCCCGTCTCCGGCGACCACAAGCGGCAAATCAAGTTCGCGGAAGGCCTCGACCGCAATATCGATACGTTTATAAG
>QNEE01000150.1 GCA_003645085.1 bacterium
ACCGCGCGGTCGTAATCGTCGAGACCTTCCGCTGCCCTGTTGTCGATACCGATAGCGAAAGGCATATCGCCGAGTTGCATCTCTAACACCCAGCCGGGCTCGAAAACCGGCATAACCTTGGTTACGGTCGAGTCGCCCTCGATAGATAACAATCCTGTGCCACTGCAAAGAACCCAGTAGCCCTGTCCGACGGCGAGGTCGGTCGGTGCGAAATAGGCTCCTGCGCCGCAACCGTCCCAACCCCAGATATTGCTGCCGATAAGCACATCCGGGACGACCTCCATATCGGAAACCGGTATCGTCCCCGACGATTCCCACGGTGTCCCGACAAGATTCCAGCCGCGACCCACATTAAGCTCGGCATAATCGACAAGCATCCCGGCAACTAAGAACGTGTCCGGTTCGGTGCAATATACCCAGTAACCCTTACCCGGCTCCGCATTATAGACAATTTCGTATGTCCGGGTCTCGTTGTTGAACCAGTAGCCCGGTGTAATCGAGGTCGGCACAGCGTCCGGTATCGTTACTCCGACATTCGCTATAAACGGGAACGAGATTAGGTTCCAGCCCGGACAAACGACCATCTCGACACGCCCGATTTCCGGCTGGTCATAGACGATAACGAAATCTATCTCGTCGGTGAACGAGCATCGGTCGTTATGCCGCATATCGATTACATAGTCCACGCCGTCGTCGGTATAATAAAGCGTAACCTCGCCATCGGGGAAATGCCCGGGACTCCAGAGAACCTCGACTTCTCCGACGCCGGGGCAACCGGCGTAACCTGTCCATACTATCGGAACCGGCTCCGGCGCGCGGATATCCCGGTTAAGCTTGTCGATAACCGGATATAGCGGGTCGTCGATGTCGAACCAACCGTCGACACGCCCCGCGGGTGTTGGAATGTATTGGATATCCAATCCCGGGTTGTAACCATCGGTCGCCGTAGGAGTGCAACCAAACGTAAGCACCTTCCGGTTCTGTTCCCCGACAAAGAATAAAATATCGTTCGTCCATAGGTGCGTTGTGAAACATACCGTCGCGAAACCGTCTATAGGTTTAGAGCTCAATGCCCCGCTGTTAAAGGTTGCATCCACAAACTCCAGCGGGCTGTATGCGCCCTCGGAACCCGATGTCGGCACATAGAAACGTAGATAGAACAGCACTCCGCCGCCGGTAAGTTCCGTTCCGGAACCCGTAATATGGACAGTATTCTCGGTTCCGCCGAAAGAGAGCGCCCATGGAGCGGTTACCGTCCCAGCAGTATTTATCCCGACAGGTTCGAGAATACTACCGATAACCCGCACCGTAATATCGAGTTGGGTGATACCCAATCCAGTGATATCCTCGCAATAGACCGGAATGTCGAATGTATCCCCCGGCGGGCAAAGCTGTGTATCCGGCATCCAGATATCGATTATATTGAAATAAAAACACCATTCGTAGCTATCCATCTCGTTGACATCACAGTAATCCGGCGCGACATCGGTAACGGAGTCTATCGAGATACAAACCGTATCGCCGTCCTCGAAAACCATTCCCGCATCGACCGGGTCGAAAAACAAACTATCGTTCCTGTATTCGAGCTCCGAGTCGGTGATATCGTAAATCGTGCCGTTAATTGTAAATAATATACTCGCCGGGTCGACCTCGCGGAGAATGTCGTAAAGCTCGACCCAGATAAGCGGGATATCGGTCGTGCCGAGAACCTGACCGTCCTCCGGCCATTCGTTTTCGGCTACCGGCGGAGTTAAATCGACGAAAAACTCGCCATAAACCGGCGCGATTAGCGAACAACCAACCGCATCGACCGCGGCAACGAGCGACCAGCCGACCGTATCGCCGTCAGACCAAACAGGCGAAGGCGTATACCTAAGAAGCGTGTCCCCTTCCCAGCTTAAATGCGGGTCTGTCAGGTCGATAAGCGTTCCGTTTAAGGCGAAAGTTATATCGTCGTCGCTCATCCCGTTTTCGGACGTAAAATCGAGGAGTATCTCCTGATTATCACAGGTTGTCCAGGCAAGATTGGTCGGCTCGATAAGCGACCCCTGCGGCGGCATACCGATAAGGGGAATCGATAGGACATACCACGCCTCGAAAGTATCGTCCACACTTGTCGAGGTTACCCAAACGCGGATACTATCGCTGGCTGGAGGCGTTACTATCTCGATATCCCAGCTCATTACTCCGCTGGCGAAGCTACCGAGATGCTCGCCACCGGTGAGAATCGTATCCGTCGCCCCGCTAATCGAAACGAGTCCGGCGGGCAGGTCGAGATGAATCATCACCGAATCCATAACCATCGCCGACGAGTTTGTGAACATCGCGAAAAAATTGAAAGGATTCGGAGTGTAAACGCAATTAGCTACGTCCACGTCGTCCACGACCAGACTGAAATCTCCCTCGATAAACGGATGCCCGATACCGTAATAAGTCGCGGCGACCATCGTATCGCCAGGAGCCAACGTATCGATACCCCACCAATAAAGAACCGAGCTGTCGCCGTAAGGAGCGCCGGATACGGTATAAGTCCATGTTCCGAAACTATTGAAACTCGGCCACGAACCCACCGCGAATCTGTTAGGCCGAACGGCATCGAATCCGTCGAGAATGCCCATCGCGGTAATAGTTCCGGTCGGCGGAACAGGATAGTCCCTGTATGCGAACCACCATGGCGGCATACTATCGTAGACCCAGTCCTCCTCGATACCGCTGTAACCCCAGATAGTGGCGAGTTCCGCGGCGTCGTTCCAGTCTATCATCGTATCCAATTGAAGAATGATTCCGAGAGTATGCGATACCGCGCTTGTATTCGTAACATTGTATTTGATGAATATGAAAGCGTCTATAAAAGTATCGTGCTCGATATAGACCGGCATAAGCGTCTGGTAAATATCGAGACCGGACTGCGTCCACCCACCGTAAATATAGCTGGAATCCCCTGAATGCGGGATAATAGTAAATGGATGAGCTACCGCCCCGCCGGCTAATGTCGAAGAGCCACTCGGGTCGGGGAATCCGCCGAAGTCGTTGGAGTAGTGCGTCCCGTCGATTACGAAACAGGTCCACGACGACCACGGTGCACTCGGATATGCGTAAGTCAACGTAGTCGAACCAACCCACTTGCCAATATTAAACTGACCGTCGGCATCGTCCAGTTGCACCGCTATCGTGTCGTTATGGACACTTATAATCGCCTTGTGCTCGGTGTTGTTTAGCTGGTCGTATGCCGCCTTGCGCTCGGCGATATCGGCGTCGTCAGCAAAAACCGCCGCCGCAAAAAGGGTAACCACCAGCATAAGAAGAAAACTCGCGTTTTTCATATTAAAGACCCTCCTTAAAAGATGTTCGATGTGATTTATATTCATCTTAATATATATTTTATTATGTTTAAAGTCAAATGCTATTGCCAGTTAGTTTCAAAAATTCATAAATCGGATAATATTAAATTGGTAATCGAAATCTGTCTTATATAGACACAGCTTATAGTTCGGTATTCAACAATCTTGTGTTCCTAAAACCTCCTCGCAAATCCATTTTGACAATTGTCCGCGAAAACATTAGTTTATTCAAAACGAGGAGGCTAAATGAAAAACGTAATCCTATGGTTATTTACACTACTTTTCTCTGCGAGCGTCTTTGCGACGAGCAATCCGTTTCCGCAAGAAAAGATCGACGCCGCCTGTATCGAGGCACACAAATCCGGCGAAAGCTCGATATGCGATAATCCGCCACCCTACCTTAAAGGTGGGATAGACATTCCCGAACCGAAAACCGCCGACGAACTACTCTCGACCCGGACTATGGCCGACCTGATTATCGGCGTTACAATCGATACGCTCGTTATCGACACAAACTACTATCAGGACGGCAACATATTCGTTATGAACGACGGCGTGCTTATAGTCGATAGCGTGATGCTTTCGGTCGCCGGTCAGATTGGAATTCTGGATAATGGGAAGGTCGTCTTAAAAAACGGCGCGACACTCCATTTCGACCAGCTTTTCGTGGGGCAGTATTCCGTATGGCTTTTCGGCAATTCATCTTTCGTGGCCATGGATGCTACTATCGACGCCAACGGTGTTATGCACTTCGCCGAACTCCACGATAGCTGCACATACATCGCCCGCAGGACTTATTTCCCCGATTGGACATATCGAAAAATCTATAACCGTTCGACTATGATACTCGAGGACATCGGCCATGTCGGCGATATGATGGTCAGCGACTCGTGCGATATCCACCTAATCCGGTGCGATACGCTTATGCCGTGGCTGGTTTTCGGAGACGGCGCGACTGCCGATATACTGTTCCCCGACCCGGATTCGGTCGACCATTTCGAGATGTCCGAATCGATTCCCGGTGTCGACGGTATCGGCTACACATTTGTTGTGGATAGCTGCGCGCGCTGCTGGTGGTCTATCGGGACCTTCCCCGGTTGCTCGCTAATCGTCCGCGACTCCGAAATACGCGGCTCGTGCCAGCGGCTCCCCGGCGAGGATACAATATCCGTTTTCGGCATCGCAAACTATAACTACTGGTCAAACCTCACTATCCCGCTGCCGGACAGGCACCAACAGTATCTCGATACCTACGTTTATTGGTGGAACTGGTATCCGTGGGAGGGCACCGTTTTCTATATGGATTCCTGCGTTTTCGGGGAGATGATTACTTCGGATAGCGCCGAGGCTCACGCTACCCGCAGTATTCACGACGGCGCGACCATTATGCTTGGAACGAGAGACAACAGTTTTATGTCGTTCTCGGACGGGGCAAGCCTCGCATACATAAGTTCCTTTGAGCAATCGACTCTTTTCCTTTCAGATGTCGGCGTTACGCCGTTCTGGCCGTATCAGGCAATAAACATCGCGCATCATCACTCGAATATGCTATGCGTCAACTGCGTTTTCGACAGCCTCCCCTTTGCTCTCGACACCGGGCTGGTTATGTTTGCGTCTATCGACTCGCTGGATACGATTTCCCCTGGAGAAATATCGCCGATAATCGGTTCGGCCTGGCTTGACGCCGGGCCGTTTAGTTCTGTAACATTCGATAGATATTCACTTTACTGGGCGTCGACCGACACAGGCTCCTGGACACTTATCGCCGACTCGACCGATTCTATATATTACGGCGTATTGGGCGAATGGAACACTTTCGGTCTTTTCGAAGGTGAATACACTATCCGCCTTACGGTATGGAACAGCGACGGTGACAGCCTCACAGCCTTCAGAGATGTCGTCCTTGCGGATTTGGGAATCGAAAACGAACCGGTATTACCCAAAGAATATAATATGACTATTCGGCCGAACCCGTTCAACTCGTATTGCCTAATCGAAACGACCCCGGGCGCGAATATAGAAATCTACGACGTCGCCGGAAAATCGGTTAAAAAACTCGGTCGGTCGTGTAGCAATCCACAATCCGCAATCCACAATCCTCACCACGTTATCTGGAGTGGACGCGATAGTTCTGGGAAAACGCTGCCTTCCGGCGTTTACCTGATAAAAGATATGTCGTCCTGTAGAACAATCAAAGCCGTCCTGCTTCGATAACGGCATGCGGAATAGTTATACCCAATTGGTCAATGCAGAATGAAAAGTGCAAATTGAAAAACGCAAAATGGAATGTCGAACATAGTTGCACAAAGAATTTTGCCTTTTGCCTTCTGCCTTTTGGTATTTCCATTTTTCACCGAGGTTGACGCTTCGCTAAATGGCTTCGGTGCTTTGCAAACACACAAAACGATATTCCGGCCCGAATGTTGCTAACATATCGACGATGCCCTTATCAATCCTCCATATCGCGCCCCAGAACATCGCCGGAGTCCCGTTCGAGATTGTTAAAGAGGAACGCCGCAGGGGTATAAATTCACTTCTTGTTACGATATGTCCGCATCCCTATGGTTTCGGCGAGGATGAGTGTCTCGACCTGCCGTTCGCGGCAGGGCGGACTACCCGATTTTTACAGCGAGTTCTAGGGACAACACCCGCAAAATCTAATAAGCGACGGCGAGACCCGTCCGAAATACCTCCGAAATGGAATGGAGATAAATTCCCGGCAAACCTCCTTTTCTCGATACGCGATAGGATTTGGGAACCGAAACTCAGGAAAGCCGGTTTTCCCGAACGACTCGAGGAATACGACATCGTCGTTCTCGACGGCGGTATTCCGCTTCTCCGCAGCGGTAATTGGATTCTCCGGTGGGCCGAAAGAGGTGGTCATCTCGCTACGACATATTACGGCACCGACTTAAGGCAACACGGCGTTATCCCCGCTATCGACAATGCGTCCGGAGCTGTTTTCGTGATGGAATTCGACCATAGGTTTCTGCATCCGCGGGCGGTATGGCTGCCTTTTCCATTCGACCCGACAGTTTTACCGCGGGCCAACCCGCCGAAAAACGGCTCGATAAGAATAGGGCATGCCGCCGCCTATAGACCCTCAAAAGGGACGGACACGATATACAATGC
>QNEE01000151.1 GCA_003645085.1 bacterium
CTAATGGCTTGCGCGTTTCGGCCTCGTTTATAAGCCCGGACAAGTTTTTCGAATATGTTTTGATATCCCCCTCGAAATCGGATGCCGCCACGAGCCATCGGTGGTTTTCGCGGCCGGTAGTTTTATTTTCGAGCCAGGTTAAATCGTCGACCCGACGGGCGAGTTTGCGCACCGGTTCGAGTTTCTCGAACCAATCGAGAACGTTTTCCCATTTCGCGCCGAGTTTTTTCGCGAGGTGCCGCATCTCGCCTTCGAGTAGTTTAGCGTCGCCGTCGTAAGGATAGGCGAATGGGATTATTCTGATACCGACATCTTCGAGCGTCTCGGCGAGCGCATGCGTATTCGAGCAATCGCCTTGTGTAACGACAATGAGCGCGTCGATACCGCCGAGTCGGCACCGGCCGACAGCGGACTTTCCCACACCACCCTCCACAACAGCACCATAAATCCCCGCTATCCAAGGGCAGGATGTTCGCGGGTAACCGTCTTTATATGCGCGCGCGAGGAATTTCTCGCGGTCTGGCGATTCGATGAAGATATTATTCAAATCGACGGGGATATTACCGGACGCCCAGATAATTTCCTGTGGGATTGTCGTTGTGATGCCTACTTTTTTCATATTCTCGATTCGCGCTTTTTCGGCTGTCACGATTCATGCTACGCCCGGCAAAAAAAGGGAACACATTGTTTCCGGGCGCAAGAATCCGTCCGCCTGTCGGCGCATGCCGACCCCGCGCCAGCCGGTGCATTTCAGTAATTCGACTCAGTTTTCTAATTTAATCTAAACGGCTAATAAATCAAGTTAAATAGAATAAATCTTGAATTTTGGCCGATTTTTAGTATAATATTATTTAAGAAGATGAAAAAGGTAATTCCCATATTGGTTTCATCCGCGATTATTACCGCGCCGCTTCTCGCGGACACAACATTCGTCTCCGGCTCCGTCTCCGGCGTGTGGGATACATCAGGGAGTCCGTATGTTATCATAGACACGGTAGTAGTCGATTCGGCAGAAACGCTCGTAATAATGCCTGATGTCGAAATCATATTAGAAGCCGATATTAAGGTTCAGACTTCTGATAGAAATTACGGATTTATTTTGGCTATTGGAGATGTTGAAAATCCTATAAACTTCGCGGGAAACGGAAACACGATTACTGACCTACCATGGAACGAGTTAAGGATTTTATTTGGTGAGTTTCGCTATTGTTATTTCGATTCGATAAATTTTTATCTTGGGGCGGATGTTTATAATTGTGTTTTCCAGAATTCCGATTTCAGCGATTATCCCGGCTATGCCGAACTTTGGGATGGTTTTCTGGTTATGGATTGTATTTTCAAGAATACCCCTATTTCCGGCGCTCTTACTATGTTTAACAGCTTGATATATGGGGATACAATCTCTATTTATGCCGGTGTTGCTACAGCGTCCAATGGAGGAATACTTTTAAATTACTGCACCCTAATCGGGAAAGGCACTGTCGAGGGCAGTTATGCCGGAATGATGACTATGTCGATAGCCAGCGTTGTTAATTCGGTAATTATCGAGGACTCCGTTATCGAATTTGGGGATTATTCGAGTGAGTCAAACTGTATTCATAGAACCTACGGCGAAATCTTGTATGAACCGTTTTTTATCGATCCTATAGCCGAAGATTTCCATTTGTCGGATTCCTCGGCAGCAATCGGCGCAGGCGATACATTTCGTGTCCCTGACCACGACCTCGACGGCAACCCCAGGCCAAATCCACTGGGTTCGATGCCCGATTTAGGTTGCTATGAAAACCCGCGGGCGTATCCCGCGGCTATATCCGAAACCGAGAAACCCGCGCAGTTCGCAATCCGCGCATATCCGAATCCGTTCAATAGTGCGGTAAATATCAGGATATCGGGTATAGGGTATCGGGTCTCGGATTTGGAGATATTCGATATAAAGGGGAGAATGGTCGCCAATATCCCTGTAGAGGCGCAGCGTGCTGCGCCCGCCGGCCGAGCACGCTCGGCCCGTACAAATGAAACGGTAGTCTGGACGCCCGATAAACCCCTCGGCTCCGGTATCTACCTCGTTCGAGTAAAAGAATCGAACGCGACCACGAGAATAATCTATATTAAATGAATCACGGCTGGCGCGAGAGCGGTCTTTGGGATATTGGGGAGGAGTCCGTGCGTCCGATATTATGTTTTCAGAAATCCTTATGAGGACTTTGCACGGAGCGTGCCAGCCGGGCTAATACGAAGATAATACCAATCTCCGCTTGCGCTTTCCGTAAAACCCACTATAATTATCCATCGATACGCGAATACAAAACAGATAATAATGGCCAAATATATAGCGATAATCCTGATATTCCCCGCGCTGCTTTTCGGTCAAACAGAATGGACGGTCGAATTAACGGTCGAGACTGTCGATACTTCGCTCTTTTTACGCGGGTTCGGTATAGCAGACGGCGCAACCGACGGCTACGATGTCCTTTTCGATATGCCGCTTTTTATGGCCCCGGAAGACACTACGGTTTTCTTCCCCGTCGATGGCGGCTGGGTCGATGCCTTAAGTTACGATATCCGCAGCAATCGTGTGTCTAACCACACATGGAACCTCGTTTTTCAGAATATGCTGTTCGGCACCGCCAATTGGTTTTCCGATTCGCTTCCGCCGGACGGTGATTTTCGGGCCAGTGTTTATCATCCCGATTCGACACCGGATATCTGGTATGATATGCGTATAGTTCCTGCATTGCCCGTGCCCGCAGGTAGATGCCTTGCTTTCCACTGGGAGATATCGCCCGGTGGCGACACTATCCCGCCGTTTGTTACTGCCTGGAACCCTACCGACGGCGCAACCGATGTTCCGCGCGAGACAGACATATATTGTGAAGTTTACGACGATAGCACGGGGGTCGATGAAAGCTCTATCTCTCTCGAAGTCAACGGAATCGACGTAACGCTACTCGCGGATATAGCTCCGATTACGGACGGTTTCTCCGTTACATACGACCCACTATTGGATTTCGGTTGGGAGACCGAAGTTACTGTCGTTCTTTCAGCCCTGGACCTCGAAACGCCGAGTAACTTCGGCAGCGATACCGTTGTATGGACTACTATCGAAGATAGTCTTGGATATACGGTTGCCGGGACCGTCGGCACGGGCGACCCATGGGTCCCCGTCGCGGGGGCTATTGTAAATCTTGCGGGGAAGGTCGATACAACCGGAATTTCCGGCTATTTCTGGTTCGATAGTATTTCAGAAAGCAGCTATACGATTGCGGCATCGGCTACGGGTTACGAAACCGCCTATCGCTGGGTCTGGGTGCATAGCGACACGAATATCAATATCACTCTGAATATTTCCGCGCCTCCGGAGGTTCTAATTATCGATTATGATTCAGGATGGGATTATGAGGACGATACCGATACGGACGGAGAGGAAACGAGAATCGCGAATCTTTTAGAATATCTCGGCTACAGCGTCGAGGTTACCGGAGAAAACCCGGATATAGATTCTATCGACCTCGACGCTTACGAATTCGTTGTTTTATTAACCCCCGCACGAGATAGCGTCTGGCACGCGGTTATCCCGGATATCGACCTGAACGCGCTTGCGAGCTGGCTCGCCGCCGACGGTCGTATTCTCTGGCTCGCTCCCGACGCCGGGCCGGATTACGCTCTCGGCAGCGCGGCGGCATCGAACTTTTTTGATATGTTCGGTGCGGTTTACGAAAGCGACGGCAGAGCGGCTATACCCTACGGCAATGTAGCCTGGCTTTATGGCGACGGCAGAGATTTTCTGATGGACGTCTATGTGCCGTATCTTCTGCTTTCGCCGGCGGATAATTTTATCGACGAGTTCTCGGCGGCGGAATCTACAGCTTATGTCGCAATGTGGAGTCAGGACTCGCTGCCATCGCCGATTGCGGCTACCGGTAGAATGATATTTTACGACAGTATGACTTACCGCACCGTCCTGACCTCGGTTTTTTTCGGCGCTATCGAAGGCTCGGTTTTCCCGAACACGAGCTCGAACATTTTGCGAGCTTGTATGGATTATCTCGAAATCCCCGCCGGTGTCCGAGAAAAAACGCAAAAGCCCGAATTCGTGCGGCTTAAAGCCTATCCAAATCCGTTTAATTCGACGGTGAATATAAGGGTTTCAGGCCTCGGTTTTCGGGTCTCGGGAATCGAGATATTCGATATCGGCGGGAGGAAAGTGTGGCGCTCGAAAGCGCCGGCGGTCGAATTTATCTGGCAGCCGGAGAACTCCTTGTCTACCGGTGTCTACCTGATACGCGAAACATCCTCGGGCGCTACCGCGAAACTGCTTTACTTAAAATGAGTATCAGCAGGAGAAAACTTTCGTGCGGGATGGCGTTCGCGCTTCGGTATCACACCGAAAAATCCGGCCTCGAACCGGACCCGCGCCGTTTTGATTATTCGGGCGAAAGCCGTAAATGAAGCCGGCGTTCGTTTTTTTGATTGCAGCGCGAAGGGTTTAGTCCTCGCTGATGGTGTTCCGCCTGAATTTATCGAGGTTTCTGGTGGTCAGAACGGGATTAACTGTTAATTTCACGCTTGATTCTTTCTAGCGATTCCTTCGCTTCCGGTGCGTATTTCAAAAACTCCTCGAGCGCTTCGCAGATATAATCGTCGCAGTGTGCACAGGTTGGGACTCCCCTGGATTCGGCGCATAATCTAATCTCGCAATTATTGGCGTGAGCGGTGCTTAAGAGGCCGTCGATGGTGCAGCCCTCGCAAACGCAATCGTCCGCGGTGCATTCGCGGCCATACATCTTGCTCCATTGTTCCGCTATTTTCGCACGCGCTTTTTCATCGTCGTTTTTAGTAGCGATATACGCTTCGCATTTAGAGCAATCGAGGCCGCACCGGCCAATTAATCCTTCCATCTTCAATCCCTCACTGTCTTGATTTGGCTTCCTTTATTTTATCGATTATTTTTTTTGCCGCAAGTTTGGGGTCTTTTTCCGCCATGATAGCCGAAACGACCGCGACACCGTCACACCCAGCGGTTATTACCGAAGCGACATTTCCTTCGTTTATCCCGCCGATGCCGACTATCGGTATCTCGACCGCTTCGCGAATCGCCGCTACACCGTCGAGACCGAGCGGCGGTCGGGTTTTTTCTTTGGTAGATGTCGGCCAAATTGGGGCCACCCCTAAATAGTCGGCGCCGTTTTTTTGGGCCTCGATAGCTTCCTCGACATTGTTGACCGATACACCTATTATTTTATCCGGCCCGAGCAGTCGCCGGGCAATATCCAGCGACATATCCCGCTGCCCGATATGGACACCGTCGGCATCGACCGCGAGAGCGATGTCCACTCTATCGTTGATTATGAACGGGACACAGAGCGGTTCGAGGAGACCTTTCAGCTCGATAGCTTCGCGGATAAAATCACGAGCCGCCAAGCCCTTCTCTCGGAGTTGGACTATAGTTACTCCACCTTTTATTGCCGGCTCGACTATATCGACTAACGCTCTGTTGCCCGCCAGTTTACGGTCGGTAACCAGATAAAGAGAATAATCTATATATTGACTGCGCATCTTCGATAGACCTATTAACGAGTTGTCGGAACAGAAGATAAGCGAGTTCCGATAATCGGGTTTTGGGCGAGAAAATAGTAACGATAAAAACACGCCGCAAGGATTTTTTTTAGTCGCAATTATTCGATTGCTCGATGCGGTAAAATGCCAAAGTGTGCGTTTATCCGGTTTAGGTTACCCTTTAAATTGTAGGCTGTTATGCCGAATTATTTTGTGAAAATCCTCAGAATAAATTGCTTGCGAAAGGAAATTTAACAAACTATAATTTTGATAAATCAATACTTTTCAAAGGGGAGAAAAAAATGAAGAAGGTTATCGTTTTTGTTCTGTTTGGTTCGATGTTAATTGCGGGAAGTTCGTTCTGTCGTAAACCGCCTCATGACATCGTTTATCCGGTTACCCTCGATAAACTCGGCGATTTTATCACCGACCTCGGGTATCATTACGACAAAGTATCCACGAAAGGCCGCGAGGGCGAAATATCCGAACGGATAAGTCTCCGCATAAGCGGCGATAACGGAGTTTTCGACATCGGTGTCCAGCTTTTCGAATCGGTCGATATAGTCTATATGTATATTTCGAATTATATGAGTCTTCCGTTGGACAAGGGGAGTTCGGTTCCAATGCTAACGTATCTTATGAGTCAAAACTGGGATATGACATTCGGGAAATTCGAGTGGGATATCGACGACGGCGAACTCCGTTACAGCCATACACTTCCTATCGACGACGGTATTTCGAAAGAGACTTTTCAGGCGTATTTCACTACAATGCTGAACGTTGCCGACGAGAGGCTTCCAGAGCTCGAGTCCACGCTGGAGGATTTCGAGGATTAATCGCTTTATTCACGGGATTAATGTTAAAGAAACTAGAATACATTATTC
>QNEE01000152.1 GCA_003645085.1 bacterium
AGGTATCGAAATGGCAAGTATCAAAGGAACACAGACCGAGAAAAATCTGTTGACTGCTTTCGCCGGCGAGTCGCAGGCGAGAAACCGCTATGACTATTTCGCCAGTCAGGCGAAAAAGGAGGGTTACGAGCAAATTTCGGCGATTTTCACCGAAACCGCCGCTCAGGAAAAGGAACACGCGAAGCGGCTATTCAAATTCCTCGAAGGCGGTGAAGTCGAGATAGGCGGCGCTTTTCCAGCGGGGGTTATCGGCACCACGCTCGAGAACCTAAGAGCCGCAGCCGCCGGGGAAAATCACGAATGGACCGAGATGTATCCTTCGTTTGCGAAAACCGCTCACGCCGAGGGTTTCTGCGAAATCGCAGTCGTTTTCGAGAATATCGCAATCGCGAAAAAACAGCACGAGAATCGCTACCGCGATTTAGCGAAGCATATCGAGAACGGGCGGGTTTTCAAACGGAACGAGGAGGTCGTCTGGCGCTGCCGAAACTGCGGTTTTATTCATAGAGGCAAATCCGCCGTGGAAAAATGTCCGGCGTGCGCACACCCTCAGGCGTATTTCGAACTGCTCGGTGAAAATTGGTAGAAGCGAGGTTATAGGCAATAGGTGCAAGGTGTTAGGCGTTAGGTATTAGTTTCCAAAAAGGTAAATAACACACTCAACAAAGGGGGAAGAAAATGGCAAAAAGATTCGAAATCTACAAATGCGAAGTCTGCGGGAACATCGTCGAGGTGCTCCACGGCCGTTTGGGAGAACTCGTCTGCTGCGACCAGCCAATGAAGCTGATGGAACCTGAAACCGAGGACCCACAATTCGGCGAGAAGCATATCCCGGTTATCGAAAAGGTCGAGGACGGTATGCTGGTTAAGGTCGGCAGCGTAGCGCACCCGATGGAGGAAAAGCACTATATACAGTGGATAGAATTGGTCTGCGAGGAATGCGGTATGACCAAGCGGAAATATCTGAAACCGGGGGATAAACCAGAAGCGAAATTTTATATGTGCCCCGACTGCGACGAGCATGTCCGCGCCCGTGAATACTGCAATATCCACGGGCACTGGAAAGGTTAATATGTGTTAGGTGATAAGACTATGAAGTATCTATTTCGATAAAAACATAGTCGTTTATCGGCACGTAAATTAAAGATAAAGCAGGGCTATTGCCTGTTACATTGTGACTAATGCCTTTATCTCGATGACAGGAGAGTATTATGCCAATTAATTTCAATGCGGATGAAATCTTCGAGATGGCAATCAAATCCGAGAGAAACGCAGTAAAGATGTATGGCGACCTCGCGAAAAAACACCAATCCCCGGGAATAAGCGAAGAATTGTTAAAAATGGCTCAGATGGAAGCTGACCACGCAAACATATTCGTCGAGATGCGCCGCGAACTCCCCGAGGATATGCGCAACACGGTTTTCGACCCGAACGACGAGGCCGCGAAATATTTGAAAGCGGTCGCAGACGCCAGTATCGCAGAAGGCTCCCCGGAAATCGCCGAAAAAATGACCGGTGAGGAATCGCTCGAAGAAATCCTGAAACTCGCTATCGAACTCGAAAAGCAGGCGATATTGTTCTACTTAGGGATGAAGGATATGGTCCCCGAAAGACTCGGCAGGGGCAAAATCGAAGAGATAATCAAAGAGGAACAGGGGCATATCGTAACGCTCTCGAATAGACTGAAAGCGCTATAAAGAACGAACGCGGTTACCGTGAGCAGGCAAAATCGGAAAGAAGGTTTGCAGATGCCCGATAAAATCGACCCCCGCGCATTGTGGAACTTAAGTTACGGCGTATATATCGTCACCTCTCACGATGGCGATAATCTGAACGGCCAAATCGCCAACACGGTATTTCAGGTTGCCGCCGAACCGCCGATGCTCGCGGTCGCTATCAATAAAAATAATCTCACGCACGAGTTTATCGAGAAAAGCGGCAGATTTGCTGTTTCGGTTCTCGAAGAGGCTGTGCCGATGGCGTTCATCGGGAAATTCGGGTTCAAATCTGGGCGCGACATCGATAAATTCGCCGACTGCGACTATAAAATAAGCGAAACCGGATGCCCGATGGTTACCGTTTACGCGCTGTCGATAATGGAAGGGAAGGTCGTTTCGAGCGTCGAGGCCGCGACACACACTGTCTATATCGGCGAGGTCGTATCATCAGAAGTTCTGAAACAGGGAACGCCGTTGACCTACGCAAATTATCATATCAAGAAAAATGGCAATGAACCGAAAACCGCACCGACATACCGTGCGCCCGAAACGGAAACCAAAAACAAGGTTGATATTGCGATGAAGAAATACAAATGCGACATTTGTGGATATATCTATAACCCCGAAATCGCCGACCCGGACAACGGTGTCGGGCCGGGGACGGCTTTTGCGGATTTACCGGACGATTGGACCTGCCCGGTCTGCGGAGCGGCTAAAGACGCGTTCTCGCCGGAGGATTAGAGATGATAGCGAACGGGTTTATAGCCCATTTTTATATCTACTATATTATAGCCGTTATTTTTTAATCGCGTAGATTTCTGTGTAACCGCAAACTGCGCAGACATGTGCTTTTAACGCGTCGAGTTTAATTAGTTTCCAGAAATCGTCGTCGGCGCGAAATTTGATTTCCCACCCCGAGGACGTCGTGCCCAGTGTGATACGACCCTCTTTTCAATCTAAAGAACCGCATTTGGGGCATCTACTTACGTTCTCCATTTTTTCCCCTAGGAATCTAGAAATTCCGAAGAATTAGATGGAACGGACTATAAACCCGCCCCTACTTTTTTTGCCTACCTCAACAACAGCACAGTTCCGTTACAAACGACCTCGTTACCTATTTTAATTATATACAGATACAACCCCGGTTTGACGGGCTGGTTCTCGTTGTCGCGTCCATCCCAGATACAGCGGTTGGCATCGAGCAGGTCCTCGAGCGGCGGGGCCTCGCAGCGCCAGACCTCCACGTTACGTATATCATAGACGATAACCGTGGCATTTTCAGAGAGCATATTGGGGTAATTGAAGAACGCCTCGTCGTTATATGTGTCCGTGTTCGGTGTGAACGGATTCGGGAATACGGCGCATGTAATCTCCGGTTCGATAAAGAATATCCACTCGAAATTATCGAAGTTCGGCGCACATCGGTCGGGTGAATCGAAGACATCGAGCGAGACGAAGACGGTATCGCCCGCGATAAACGTCATTCCATTTATCTCCGGATAGAACATAATCGTCCCACCACCCGAGCCGTCGGGTGTCCAAACAAAATCGGTTTCGGTGAACGTCTGGCCGTTGACGGTCAACTCGAGAAGTGTTTCATCGACACCGGAAAGTGGGTCGGTAATTTCGATGCCTATATCCTGATTGATATCGCGCGTCATACTCGACGGCGGCGGTAAGGTCATATCGGCGTCCGGCGCGGATAAATCGACGGTCAGCACCGTAACGGACATCGGCATAATGTCGTTCCCGAAAGTATCTTCGGCGTGTAGCAGTCTAAACGTAACGACCGTTCCGTCGGTCCACGGCGGAATTGCATGGAAAACCAGATACGGCGCGTTCCAATCTAATTGCGCGTCGAGAGTAGTATATGCTATGCCGTCGACCTCGAGTTCGATGGTAGTCTCGACCACGCCGTCGGGGTCGATTATTTCTATAACGAGGCTGTCCGGGTCGCAAGCCGTATAGTCTTCGCCGCTTGCCGGTGTAATAACGGTCGGCACCGGCGCGTTCGGGTCGCGGACGAACCACGCGAAATGCGTCGTATCGACGTTCGGCGGGCAATACTGCGTGTCCGGTAAATCGGCAGCGATTATATCGAACACAATCGAATCGCCCGGAAGCCATGTCAATCCAGCGGCGGCGGCATCGAACGTAAGTGTCGGGTCGGACCAGAAGAGTATCGAGCCATCGACCGTATATGGCGTATACGGCCCGGGTGCTGTGCCGACAAATGCTATTATCTCGTCTATTCCTCCGCAACCGGCGTCCGTTAATGTGAATTCGAAAGTCGCCGGCGAGGAAGTCTGGTCTACGAGAGGCGGCGTTACCACGACCGGCACAGGCGGCGATAAATCGACATAGAAATGCCCACAGAACGGCAAATCGTTCACCGTGTTCGAGTCCTCATCGAAGGCCTGAGTCAGGCAGAAATCGACCTCCTGACCGTCACTCCAGAACACCGGCGGAATGAATGTCAGATTGGGGTCGGACCAGATTAATATAGTGCCGTCCACAGTGTAAGGCGTGCTTTCGACCTCGAGGATAATAGAGCTTTCGAGTAGCGAGAGACCGCTGTCCGGCTGGTCGATTTCGATAATTATATCCTGGTCTTCGCACGATGTGCACGCGCCGTCGAACGGGCGGATTAATTCTGGCCACGCGGTCGGGCATGGGGTCGTGTGGAACGGCGGGTCGGAGCCGCCGGCGAATGTATCTCCGGGAACAAATACACCCGTAAAGCTGCTGTCGAATGGGTCCCAAACCCATACCGTATCGCCGTTGCAATCTATCGGATAACACCAGTTATAGCTTTCGATGAACCACCAGTGCGTCTCGCCGCAGGGGAACGGCCCGACAGTGTAACAGGTATCGGTAATACCCTCGGCGACGAGGACGCTGTCGACATAAACATCGAAATAAATCGGCGTCGTTCCATCCGGCATCTCCCAGCAAAGCTCGACTGTTCCGACGGGGACAGTGGCGTCGGAATCCGGGGAAACCCAGCTAAACGGTCCCGGTGCCTCGTGCTCGTAGTGCACGACGACCGTGTCGTATGCCGTGCAGCCCACCGAATCGATAATCTCGAGAACGTAGGTTATAGTCGATTCGGGCGTAACGTCGAAAATGCTGTCGGTCGAAACGACGCTACCGTCGAGGTCGGTCCAGGTATATGTAACCGGCGCAATTGGATAGCCCGACAGAACCGGCGGACATCCGACCGTCCCGATACCGTCCGGGCAAACCCAGATATCGCCGCCGGCATCGGCAATCGGCGCGCTCATAGCGATAGTTACGGTATCTATCGACGAACATCCGGTCGAATCGGTTACCTGAAGCGTTATGGTATAAATCGCCGGGGCGACCAGTGTCGCTGTAACGTCCGGCAACGTATCGTCGTCGAATATCGCCGCCGGTGACCATGAATAACTGTATGGTTCCAATCCGGGCGAGAGTATCACCGCACTCATATCCATAAACACAGTATCGAACGCGTCGCATATTATCGTATCGTCCATATCGATTTCGACAACGAGGGCGCAGTCGATTATGTATATATCCCAGCAACTGGTGTCCATATTGGCTTCGCAATAGTCGGGTGAGTCGCCTGCGATTGCGCAGAAAGTAATAGTATCGCCGCGTTCGAAATCGTATCCCGCACAGGTCAGGTCGAGAGTGAAATCGCCGGCGGCATCGTCCCATGTAACGCACGGGTCGCCGACGCAATATGTCGCGCCGTCATCCGAAATCCACAGGCAGACGAGTTCGGAATCGACGCCACTGAGCGCGTCCTCGGTATGGAATCCGACAGAAGTAATGAACCCCGGGCCGTAACCGCCGGTCGGCGGCGTGAATGAACTGAATGTCGGCGGCGAGTAGTCTATTGTGAAACTCCATGAAAGCGGCGAGGCGATATCGACGCCATAGGCATTTTCTGCATGAAGTAGAGCAACATCGACGATGTCGCCGTCGCTCCAGAAACCCGCACCGGGCGCAAAAACCAGTGTGTTCGGCGGATAGAATGTCAGGAACGCGTGCGAAGTCGTATAGGAAGTTCCGTCGACCTCGAGTTCGATTGTCGCCTCAACAATACCGGATGTGTCGTCTATCTGGATAATAATGCTCTCCGGGTCACAGGCGGAGAACGTCCCGTCGAGCGGGCGGATAATCGAAGGCACAGGACCGCCGCAAGGATACGTATGGAATATACGTCCGGAATCGGTGCAAACCGCGTAATGAACCGTTTCCGGGCCGAGGTAGATATATGTCGAGTCGCCGAGAGTATCGCACTCGCAGAAGAAGTATTCGGAAGCACAGGTATTATGCGCGATTATCGTCCAAGTGTGTGTTTCTCCGCACGGGAAACCAACCGAGTAATTATTCGAGTCGATATCGGTAATCACGGGGATACCATCGATAAGGACGTCGTATAGAATCTCCCCGGTTCCAGTCGGTGCGCTCCAGCTTAAGTCGATTGTGCTCGGTGCCGGAGGCAACAGCGCTCCACCCGCCGGCGATAGCAGTGTCGGCGGCCCGACCGGAACGAAATCGACCGTAATAGTTATCGTGTCGAAATCCTCGGTCGGAGATGGCGCGGCGTCGGTAACGTGAAGTTCATAGCTCGTCGTCGTAGTCGGCGAAACATAGGGGTTCGGGTCGCCGCTTGTCCACAGCCCGCCTATTTCGCGCCATTCGTAGGTATACGGCGGAACGCCGCCGTA
>QNEE01000153.1 GCA_003645085.1 bacterium
CTCCAGCAGCTGTCGAGAACGTTCGGGGCGCAATAATCAGGCATATCCTCAGAATGAACGCAGATGTCAACTATATCTCCGCCCGATACTGTTATTATATCACATAAATCGAACGTGAAGGTCGTCCCCGTCCATGTTACGCTCGGGTCGCCTATCCCGACAAAGATAGTTCCCATCACTACCGCATAAATCGAGCTTTCGTCGAGGCCGCTGCCGAAATCCGCCAGGTCGAACGAGATTGTCGGGCAAGTCGTTCCTACGGAAGGTGTCGACGGCGTAACAGACGAAATCACCGGCGGCGAAAGGTCGATATAGAATTCCCAGACGAGGGTATCCTCGTTCGGATTACCGAACCTGTCCTCGGCGTAAAGCAAAGAGCAAACCACTGTCGAGCCATCTATCCAGCTTGTTGCAGGTGTGAAAATAAGCGTATCGGGGCGATATTCGAGTTCTGAATCTGAAACCATAAAACGGTCGCCGTCGACGCTGAATATTATCGTCCCCGCGATAACGGTGTCCGGGTCGCTGACCGTAAGCAGTATCTCGCCGTCAACGCAGGCGCTCCACGTTCCCGGTAACGGTTCGACTACCGTGCCCACAGGCCCGCCGGTAGGTATATGGAACGTCCAGCACGTGTCCCCCTCGTTAGGCGGACAGAGGTCCGGCGTATCGGCAGAATGCACGCAGATACGAATCGTGTCTCCGCCCTCGATAATAAGAGGGATTGCAGCTATATCCGCCTCGTAGGTAGAATCGGTGCGAGTGAACCACGGTTCGGACAGGTCGAACCATGTTATTGTCCCGGCAGGAAGGATATCGACTCCGATTTCGACACCGTCGAGGTCGACACCGGCCGGACCGTCGGTCAAACTGAAAGTAACGATTGGCGTCATCGAACCTATCGCGGCTCCCGGCGACGGCGAAAGACCGTAAGCCACCGGGGGTTCGAGGTCTATTTCATATTCCCACGAGTCTCCCCCGAAAGCGAGAGGATTGCCGAGGCTGTCCTCTGCATAAGTAAGGGCAACAATGACATCCGCTCCGTGCATCCAGGGAGTAGTCGGCGTAAAGCAAAGCGTATCGGAAAGATATGTCAACTGCGGGTCTGCCGTCGTGTAGTCTATCCCGGCGACATTCAAGACTATCGTGCTTTCGGCGACTCCGTGTGGGATATCCGAATCGACGAGTTCCATACAGAACCCCTGGTCATTGCAAGCGCTGACGAGCTCGTTTATCGGCGTTCCAGTCGATTGGTCGAACGGGTCGGAATAAACCGGTCCGAGAATATCTATCAGATATTCCCAGCAATAAGTTAGAAGATTCGGCGGACAGTAATCCGGGGAATCCGCCGCTGCAACACATATTTCGACCGTATCGTTATGTGCAAACGTAATCCCGGCATCGGAGCAATTGAAAGTTACATCGAGCGTTTCCCCCGACCATACGCTGGAAAATCCGGGGTCGCCATCAGAATAGGTTCCGCCGCCGATGGATATTGTAACGCTCGAGATATCGAGACCGCTGAGCCAGTCTCCGAGAGAAAAGCTTATTACCGGTGAAGCCTCGGCGAAAACGGCGTCTTCTGGAGGATTTATATCCCATATTTCGGGCGGCGAAAGGTCGATAATAAACGTCCAGAAAAGCGTGTCGGCGAGCGGGTTGCAGTAAATATCCTCCGCTCCGAGCAACTCGACAACTACGGTTTCGGCATCTACCCAGAGAACCGTGGGCGTGTAAATCAATGTATCGCCGAGCCAGCTCACCGTCGCGTCGTTACCCCAGACATCGACGCCGTCGATAACGAGATGCACCGTGCTGTCGACAACACCGTCGGGGTCGGTTATAACTATTATTATATTCTGGTCGTCGCAGGCGGAGAATGTGTTCGGCAACGGCTCGATAATGGTTGCGTTCGGCCCCGACGGATTTACCACGAACCACCAGCAGGTGTCCAGCGCGTTCGGGTCGCAATAGTCGGGGGAGTCCTCCGCGTGGACACAGATAGTAACCGTGTCTCCGCTTTCGAATATCCAGCCGAGTGTGGCGAGACTAACCGTAATATGTGGGTCGATATAGCTTACAGCAGTATCCCATAAGTTTAATATAGCTGAATCGTTAATCGTGATTACCACGCTCGAATCGTCCACGCCGGACATCAAATCCCATAGGTCGAAATCGATAGTCGGCGAGGCGTCGGGAACAATCCCTCCAAGCGGAGGATATGCGCCTCCGATATAAGGCGGCGAATAATCGACGTAGAATACCCACGTAAGCGGTGTCGCCAGCGGGTTGCCGATAAGGTCTTCGGCCTCGTCGAGGACCACGTTGATAGTGTCTCCGTCCTCGAAAGGGGTCGGCGAGGTATATATTAGCGTATCCCCGCTCCAACTTACCGTCGGGTCGCTGCCCCAGACATCGACGCCCTCGACCGTTATATGCACCGAGGAATGGTTTATGCCGTTTTCATCGTAGAGAGCGATAATTATCGGCTGCGGGTCGCAGGCCGTATATGTCCCCGGTAGAGGCTCGATAATCGTTCCCACGGGACCTGATGGGTCGACCATAAAACTCCAGCAGGTGTCCAGTTCGTTCGGGTCGCAATAGTCGGGGGAGTCCTCCGCGTGAACACATATCTCGACCGTATCGCCTGTCTCGAAAATAAGACCCAGCGCGCCGAGCGAAACGGTAACGTGCGGCGGCACCCACGAAACCGCACCGTCCGAAAGCGTAACCGTAATCGAATCGTTAATCGTAATCGTAACCGAACCGTCGGCGAGACCGGAAAGAAAATCCTCTAAATCGAATTCCACAGTCGGACTAGCTTCGGGAACTGTAGAGCCGGGAGCTGGAACCTCTCCAGAAAACACAGGCGGCGTCAAATCGACGTCCCAATCCCAGCAAATCGGCAGGCTGTCCGGCACATTGCCGAAAACATCGCATACCGAATCGAGGCAGCAGTGAATATGCTCGCCGTCCGTCCAAAGCGGGGATGGCGAATAAACGAGCGTATCGTCGATATACGTAAGCCAGCCGTCGCCGACATAATGCTCCGTTCCGTTGACCGTAAATCTTATCGATGTTGTTTCCACGCCGGAATCGTCGAATATATAGACTATAATAGCCTGGTCGTCGCAGGCGCTCCAGGAGCTGTCGAGAGGTTCGATTATCTCGATAATCGGCGGGTCGCACTCGGCGGTGCTGAATGTCCAGTATTCGCTTGTGTCCGCACCGCAGTCGCCGACCGCGACAATCGCCCACGTATAACTCTCGTCGCATCCAAAATCGCCATCCCAGTATGTATCGGTCAGACCTGTTGCTACGACAACGCCGTTTATAATAACATTGTAGGTAATCGGCGGGTCACCCTCCGCGGGTTCCCAATCCAGGGTTATCGTTCCGGGAGGTAAATCGACCGAGCCGTTCGGCGGACTCACAAGTATCGGCGCCTCGGGCGGATATTCCACGAAAACGGTCGCCGAACCGGAATTCACACAACCCTCGGGTGTGGTAACCGTGCAGGTATAAGTCGTCGTATCGGTAGGGGTGACTGTATAAGCGCTACCAGTGCCGCCTCCGGGAGACCACTCATAACTCGAACCGGGAATGTCGGGCGTAAGAAACGCCGTTAAAGTTATCTCGTCGCCGAGACAGATATACGCGTCGGCAATATCTATATCCGGTATCGGATGGACATTAACCGTGCCGCTTCCGCTTCCAGGGCAGCCGTATTCGCTGAGAACCTCGCAGGTATATGTTGTCGTGCTCGTGGGAGATACACTGATACTCGACGTCGTCTCGCCGCCGGGAGACCACAGATAGGTATATGCCCCAGCCGGGCTCACATCAGCGGTTAAAACAGCCGATTCGCCCTCGCAGATATCGACATCGGCGACAGTTACCACCGGGTCGGGCATCACCGTAACAGTCGCGTCGTCGGACGACTCGCAACCGGTCGGCCCCATAACGTAACAAGTATATGTCGTAGTCGTCGCGGGGGATACCGTAATGCTCGGCGTCGTAGCTCCGCCTGGACTCCAGGCGTATCCCCAGCTGCCCGCGGGTGTAACACTCGCCGTCAATGTTACCGATTCTCCCGGACAGACGAATGTATCGTCGACCGTAACAACCGGCATGGGATTCACCGTAATCGTTCCGCTGCCGACACCGGTGCAGCCGAAAGCGCTTGTAACGGTGCAGGTATAGGTCGTTGTAGAAGCCGGCGATACGGTAATGCTCGATGTCGTCGCACCACCCGGACTCCAGCTATATGTATAAGAGCCGGGCGGAGAGATATTGGCCGTAAGCGTTCCCGATTCACCCTCGCAGATATCGACACCTGCAATAGTAACCACCGGGTCGGGATGCACAGTAATCGTAACATCCGCGTAAGCGATACAATCATCGAGCGCCGTTATCTCGACCGTATATGTCGTTGTGGAAGTCGGACAGGCCGTAGGGTCGGAGCTTGCCGGGTCCGACAATCCACTCGTCGGAGTCCAGCTGTAATAATAATCTACCGGACCGATACCGCCGGAACCGGTTCCGGTAACCGAAATGTCGTCGATATACCACCCGGGATAGGTTACCGAAAGGTCCGAGGCAAAATAGAACCTGATATATCTTATAGCACCGACATAAGCCGTAATATCGACGGATTCATAAACCCATCCGCCTGAGTTACCTCTGTAACAATTCTGTCCTGATAGCGGCCCCGAGGGTATCGCGCCGTCGTATCCGGGCATATTAATGAATGTCCACGGCCCGGCCGGACCGGTTCCAATATAGACCTGACAACCGTCGTAGCTCGTCTCCGTGGAATACCAGTGCCAGAAAGAAAGCGTCGCCGAGGAGCAACCGGTAAGGTCGATTCCCGGTGTTACAAGTTGAGCATCCTCGTAATTGTTATAATCTCCGGAGAGGTTCGTCGCCCAGCATCGGGAACCCGAATGCGCGCCTCCGGGGCCGCTCGTCGGTGTTCCCCAGGCCCAGTTGTCGGCGGAACCGCTGTGTGTCATACCGCCGTTGTTAGCCTCGAAATCGTGCGACCAGCCGGTGCAAACCGTTCCACCACCGCCGAGAGAATCCGGCCATGCGTGCAGTTGCGTGCAATCGCCGGAGCAAATATCGTAATCGTCGGCGCTTGCGTTCGCCCCGAAATCGACGAGGTTGGGGATATTAATACAATAATGCTCTGTAACGGGGCCGCCGCCGGTCCAGTTAACCGTTATGTCGTAGCACTGAGTGGTTCCGTAGGACGAAGGCGGGATAGTGACTGTCCAGCTCGCCAGGTCGCTACCGCCATAGCCCGCGATTGTTCCAAGGTTCTGCGGGTTCGCCCCGCCGGAAAGCGTTAAACCGGCCGGCAATGATAGCGTAACCTGAACATTATCCGCATTCGAGGTTCCAATATTGGTTATTATCGCGTCGATAACAAATGGGTTCGGAGAAACATCCGCACAACCCGGCTCGAAAGTCGGGGGAGAATGAGAGATTGTCAAACCCGTGCCGCCCACCAGCTCCCCTATTCCGTAATAAGTAACATAGACGATAGAATCGCCGGGGCAAACATTGCGAGGATACCATTTGACCATTGTGGCGGAATCGCCGAACGGCCCGCCGGTAGCACCTGCCCACTCGGCATCGCCCCATCCGAAACCGAACGAAGTCGGCCAGCTACCATACCAGAAAACGTCAGGCATTACGGCCTCGAAACCTATTAATATTCCCAGTGCAACGAGGTCCCCTGCCACGGGTGGAAAACCATTCTCATAAGCGCGCCAAACCGGAGGAATGTCAGGCGCGTAGAATATCTCCGAAATCCCGGTATAACCGAACGCCGTCGAAATAGGGGCGGCGTCGTTCCAATCGAGCATCGTATCATAATAGACTATACAACCGCAGTTGTGGCAACTGCCGTCCGCCGGCTTCATAACTGCCTTGAATTTTATCTGTTCGTTTTCTCCCGGAACTCCGCCAAGGCTAACCGGAGTGATTTCCTGCCGAATATAAACCCCGTTCCAGTTATTCCAGATAGAATAGACCGTGTTTCCGAGAATATAATTCGAGCTCGTATTGGGTAGAACCTCGCTCGTCTTACCACTATTACCATCGACATAATACATCACCCATTCGGTTCCGGGCGATTCTGGAAAAGAATAGGTCAGTTTGACATACGACCCACCACCACCCGGGTCGCCACCCTCGTCGAACTCCCCCGTCGTTTCGTCGACGTCGGCGCGGACATAACCGTTGGCGACAGTCCAATCCATCGGTTCCAATGGACGAGCGTGAGCGTCGGATTCCATAGGAACGGGGAGAAAACTCATCTTCCATTCGAAATATCCGTCCGGGTCGAGTTTAGGGTCGGGTGGGTTATAACCGGAGGGAAGGTTAGACGCGAAGCAGAAAC
>QNEE01000154.1 GCA_003645085.1 bacterium
ATTTCGTATTGGCCGTTTCTATCCTGCCCGACCGATAATTTCGCCATATAACAATCCCCGCGATTAGAACCAGAAGCACAACGATGACAATCACGACGTTCTGGACATTCTCGCGCGCGTAGGCGGCGCCCTCCATCATCGAAGTGACGAATTTATCCTCTTTCATCTCGTGTTTTGACATCCTACGTTTTGCCATATTTCCTCCTGAAATACCCCCGGCGCGACTTGAACGCGCGACCTACGGTTTAGGAAACCGCCGCTCTATCCGCCTGAGCTACGGGGGCGTCTTTATAAATCGCGGGTTTGCGATTTTCGATATTTTTATGATATTCCGATTGTGCCATATTTGTGTCAATTACATGATAGATTCTTGCCAAATTCCGAACCGCTATTCGAGCAGAATCGCTCGATAAGTGCGAATATCTCATAGTAGTTTTTATGTCTTTATGACCGAGCAACTCTTGGACGGTAAGTAAATGCGCACCGTTCATCACGAGATACGACGCAAATGTATGCATTAAATCGCGAAAGCGGAAGTCTCTAATACCGGCTCGTTTTAACGCACCTCCAAAAGCCTTTTTGACGCTGGTTAATGGTCTATCTAGTTCGTTTCCGGGAAAACCCAAACACTGTTACCACGACTCGGTAAATCAATTAGGACTTGCGTATCTCGCAACACCGGTTCCGCCATTTTCTTATCTGGGGCGACTGCTCTACTGATACGTTTCCCTTTATAGCCGAAATCGATATACGATGTTTTTTTGCGTTTGAACATTCTCATCTCAATCTCTAAACTTTGAAATTATAGGTTGACTGCTCGAATGTCAAGTTAGAACTCGATTTATTTGCTTTATTAGCTGACAGCTTCATACAACAAGTCTTATCTTCCTCCGATTCGACGGACACAGAGAAAGGTATTATATCGCCTTGTGAAACCTGCAAAATAACCGAATTAAGGGTTTTAGCATAGATGATAATCGAAGTGAAACCATACGGTTCGAGATAAGCAATCTTCTATTAAGCCTGTCATTTCGAGGAGTATAGCGGGGAGAAATCAAAGAGAAGATTTCTCGCTTCGCTCGAAATGACAGAGAATAGAACTCGAAATGACGAAATAATTTGATTTCTACAGGACACACAATAAAGTAAAATTAAGGAGGAAACGCAGTAGGACGAGACGCGACAGCCAGTGGGATTCGGAAGGCAATCCGTGCGTCCGAAATAATGCGTTCAATAATCCTTACGGGGACCTTGCGCGGAGCGTGACAGCCCGGCAACCGGTAAAAATTTGGCTGTATGCAACTCGCTCCTACGATAATCCGTAGTGCCAAAGCACCCAAACACCGTAGCACCCTATTCTTACATATACTATTTGACATATCGGTCTGATAATCATATAATTGATACTCGTTTTTGAACCTAAACGGAGGATAGATTATGCCCACAGAAAATAGTAAGAGCGATGTTCGGGCGGTCAAGGAACTCGCCGAAGCTACGAAAACGATAAAATCCGAGCTGGCGAAGATAATCGTCGGTCAGGAGCGCGTTATCGACGAGATGATGGTCGCGCTGCTTTCCGGTGGTCACGTTCTTCTTATCGGCGTTCCCGGATTGGCGAAAACGCTTATGATATCGACTCTCGCCGAGTCGCTGGACCTTAAATTCAGCCGGATACAATTCACCCCCGACCTAATGCCGAGTGATATCACCGGCACGGACATTCTCGAGGAGGACCGCACAACCGGCGGCCGCATATTCAGATTTATAAAAGGGCCGGTGTTCTGTAATATTCTACTCGCCGACGAGATAAACCGGACGCCGCCGAAAACACAGGCCGCGCTTCTTCAAGCGATGCAGGAACACGAAGTTTCCGCGGGGGACGAAACCTATAAGTTGGAGATGCCGTTTTTTGTTCTCGCAACACAAAATCCTATCGAACAGGAGGGAACATATCCGCTTCCGGAGGCGCAGCTCGACCGGTTTATGCTGAACATCTATATCGATTATCCGACCGAGGACGAGGAGTTGGAAATAGTCCGCTACACGACCGGCGCGAGAGAGCCGAGCGTTTCGCATGTATTGTCCGCCGCGAAAATTATTGAATTACAGAAACTTGTCCGGCGGATACCGGCCTCGGATTATGTCATTCAATACGCGGTCGCCCTTGTTAGGAATAGTCGTCCCGAATCGACAAAATTGGACTATATAAAGCGCTGGGTTAGATGGGGCGCCGGACCCCGTGCGAGCCAGTTTTTGATTATGGGCGCAAAAACTATAGCGGCTCTCGACGGTCGCCTTATGCCGGGGGTAGATGATATCCGCGACATAGCCCTACCGGTCTTACGCCACAGGCTTATTCCGAGTTTCACCGCCGATGCCGAGGGAATCACGACCGATAAAATAACCGAGAAACTACTTGCAGATATAGAACCGCCGAAAGAATGATGGGATTTAGGATTGCGGAATGCTGAATCGCTATTTTCCATTTTTGGGACTCTGCACTTAACCTCGGCTCCTTATAGAAACCCGATTGCCTATTTTTAACGAGAAATATTTATGGGGAAAAACCTGGCGGACATAAAGAGTTTTATCGATGAGAAGCGGTTCTTCGATTTAAAATCGGTTTTGGAGAATCTCGAACCGGCCGATGTCGAGGAGATATTAAACGATATTCCGAGGGAAGATTGGATAATCGTTTTTCGGCTTCTGCCCAAAGAACTCGCCGCCGATGTTTTCGCCGAGCTCGAATCGGACGAACAGGTCGAACTGCTATCGCAGTTCCGCGAGTTCCGCGTCCGCGATATAATCCGCGAGCTCGACCCGGACGACCGGACCGAACTTTTCGAGGAACTTCCCGCCGATATTACCACACAATTATTGGTGTATTTAACCCCATCGGAGCGAATGGAAGCTCGCGAACTACTGGGCTATCCCGACGATTCGGTTGGCAGAGAGATGACTCCGGAATTTGTCGAACTTCGCGAAAGTTGGACGGTGGGCCAGTCGGTCGAACATATCCGCAAAACGGCGCCGGATAAGGAGACTATCTATACGGCTTACGTTGTCGATAACCGTAAAAAGCTACTGGGCGTTACGTCGTTGAAGGACCTATTGCTGACGTCGGACGAGAAAAAAGTTGCCGAGATAATGAACACTAACGTTATCAAGGTTAGCACGACGGACGACCGCGAGGAAGCCGCTCGGAAACTCGCGAAATACGATTTCCTCGCTCTTCCCGTTGTAGATATGGGGAATTGTCTTGTCGGGATTATCACCGTCGACGATGTTCTGGACGTTCTCGAGGAGGAGGTAACGGAGGATATCGAGCGGATGGCTGCTGTCGAACCGACAGATAAACCGTATCTGACCTCGAGCGTCTGGCAACTCGTTAGAAGACGTATATTCTGGCTGGCGCTTCTGCTTATTCTTGAGGGTTTTACTACGAGCGTGATGGGTCATTTCGAGGAGCTTATCGCGGGGATGGTTCTTTTAACTTTTTTCGTTCCCACTCTCGTCGGTGTCGGCGGGAATACCGGCTCGCAAATAGCGGCGATGGTGATTCGCGGGATGAGTATCGGTGAGTTGACGAATAAGGACCTCTGGCGGATTATCGGGAAAGAAATCCTTGTCGGCGCAATACTGGCCGTAGTATTGGGAATACTGCTTTTCGGAAGAGCGCTGCTTCTCAAACCACAATACGATACGGCTGTCGCCGTTTCTATCGCCCTCGCCGTGGTAGTATGGTATAGCAATATGATAGGCGCGCTTTTACCGATGGCCGCGAAAAAGATAGGGATAGACCCGGCGGCAATGGCGGGACCGGTCGTTACGACGATGGTGGATATAACCGGAATAGCGATATATTTCGGGATAATTAAGCTGATATTACTTTAACAGGATTCTTAGCACATGCCAATCGAAGCTAAAACGGATTATCGCAGGTTCCTCCGCCCGGAGGTAATAGCGAAACTCGCTAATATGGAGCTAAAGGCGAGGTTCGTTGTCGAGGGCTTCCTTGTCGGTCTCCATAGATCGCCCTATCACGGCTTCTCGGTCGAGTTCGCCGAATACCGCCAGTATAATCCCGGCGACCCGGTCCGGAATATCGACTGGAAGGCTTACGGCCGCACCGACAGATACTACATCAAGCAGTTCGAGGAGGAAACCAATCTCCGAAGCTATATTCTCCTCGACGCTTCGGGTAGTATGGCTTATCACTCGAAGGACCATCTTTCGAAGCTCGAATATGCCAGCTATCTTGCCGCAAGTTTCGGATATCTTATGCAAACACAAAAGGACGCCGTCGGTTTGACGGTTTTCGATACGGCGGTCCGGGATGAGCGTCCGCCGAGCAGCACGAGGGTTCATTTATTCGAGCTTTTAAGGCTCCTCGAGAACACGGAAGCCGGGGGAGAAACCGGGACGGCACGGGTATTCGGCGAGGTCGCTCAACGCGTTCGCAGGCGCGGGTTGGTGCTGATACTGTCTGACCTTTACGACGACCCGGAAGCGATGGTTCGTGCGGTAAAGCAGTTCCGGCACAGAGGTCACGAGGTTATCGTGTTTCATCTGGTCGACCCTGCGGAGATAAGTTTCGGTTTCCAGGCCGAAACTATTTTCCGCGACCTGGAATCCGGCAAAAGAATTCAGACTCAGCCCTGGGCTATCCGCGAGGAATACCAGAAGCGATTTCTCGAGTATATCGATTATATGCGCTTCGAACTCGAGGACGCCCAGGTGGATTACGAGCTTATCGATACGGATAAACCGTTCGATGTGGCGCTGATGGCGTATTTGCATAAGAGAAGGAAATTATCTTAGGTTCGATACAGATTGGGGATAATTATGACGAATAGAGTAGTCGAATGCGTTCCCAACTTTTCCGAAGGTCGGGACCTTACAATAATCGAGGAAATAACGGATGCGATAAAATCTGTCTCGGATGTCGAACTGAAAGATGTCGACCCCGGCGAGGCGACTAATCGCACGGTAGTAACGTTTATCGGGACGCCGGATAGCGTCGTCGAGGCTGCTTTTCTGGCGATAAAGAAGGCTTCAGAGATAATCGATATGTCGAAACATCATGGCGCGCACCCTCGAATGGGCGCTACCGATGTCTGCCCGTTCGTGCCGGTCGAGGGGGTTACGATGGACGATTGTATCGAACTCGCAAAAAGACTCGGCAAGCGTGTAGGGGAGGAACTTGGAATACCGGTTTATTTATACGAGTATGCCGCTACCAGTGAAAAGCGGCGGAATCTCGCCTATATCCGCAGGGGCGAATACGAAGGTCTTCCAGAGAAATTAAAAGACCCGAAGATGAAACCCGATTTCGGCCCGGCGAAATTTAACGCGAAATCCGGTGCTACCGCAATAGGCGCGCGGGAATTCCTTATCGCATATAACATTACGTTAAATACCAAAAATAAAAAACTTGCCACGGATATAGCTTTCGAGCTTCGGGAAAAGGGGCGTTCGGTTCGCGCGGATACGGACAGTCCGTTCTATTTTAAGGGGGACCTGATAAAATACAAAGAGGGCTATTTCCCCTGTGTGGAGTGCGATTTTAGGTTTGTGGCGAAAAGCCTCGACGAATTGGAAGAGCATTACCGAAAAGAGCACAACTTCTCGATAATAGAATTATTAGCTGAGCACGGAACCACGCCGGAGAATATTATCGGCCGTTCGGTTAAAAAACGCGGGTATTTTGACCACTGCAAGGCAATCGGTTGGTTTGTAGAGGAATATGGTCGGGCGCAGATATCTATCAATCTGACTAATTATAAAATTACGCCGCCGCATATCGTTCTGGAGAAGGCGAGAGAGCTTGCCGCCGAGCGCGGTCTGGTCGTTACCGGCAGCGAGGTTGTTGGATTGATTCCGTATCAAGCGATGCTTATGGCGGGTAAGTATTATCTCGAAAAGCAAGAGTCATCTACTGGCGTCCCACCGGAAGACATAATAAAGACGGCTATTTTCTCGATGGGGCTTAACGATGTCGCTCGATTCGACCCGGCCGAGAAGATTATTGGGTTGCCGCAGTCGCCGGATGATTCGCTTGTCAGGCTCGGCGTAAAAGATTTTGTCGACGAGGTCTCGCGGTCGTCGCCCGCGCCGGGAGGCGGTTCTGTCGCGGCTTTGTCCGGTGCCCTGGGCGCGGCGCTGGCCTCGATGGTCGCTAACCTTACGTCGTCGAAATGCGAAACAACCGAGGACGCGGCGCCTTATATCGGCATCGCCGAGAAGGCACAGAAAATCAAGGAGAAACTTGCAGATGCAGTCGACGAGGACACCGAAGCATTTAACGATTATCTTGCGGCTTTACGTTTGCCGAAAGACACTCCGGAGGAAAGAG
>QNEE01000155.1 GCA_003645085.1 bacterium
ACATTAGGCATTATTGGTAACTGGCATGCAAAGACCGAGTGGACGCGCCAGGCGAGACTTTATCCCGGAAGCTCGCGCACCGGAACCGACCTTTCCGGCACCGAGTTCTCGCTGTTCTGGACGCGTTCTTTGGGAGAAAAAATTCGGCTTACAGCCGACGGAAGTTATTTGTCACAGACCGACAAATGGCCGGAAGAACCTGTCGAGATAGCGCGTATCGCCGTGTCGCCCGGTGGAACTTATTTTATTGGAAAGGGCACTATTCGCTGGTCGGCGCAATACTCGCGCGTTTTCGCCGAGAACGATACCGGACTTCTGCCATACGAGATGGCGCACGGTGATTGGGTTGGAGATAACGGCTTGATTTCGCTGATTATCAATATAAATATCGCCAAAGGCACGCTTTTAACAACGTCTTATACCCTCGAATCGCATACCGGAAGGTTGCCCGAGCATACCGGCGAGGCGAGAGTTCGCCTGACATTTTAACCAACCAGAATCGCGGAGTTTATAGCCGGTTGTAAATATATCGACACGCCGTTCTCTATTTAATAGGATAAAATAGTTACGTGAACCAATCTCGAGTTTGTGTTAGTGTGTAGACTCTTCCCCACACTGTTGATTTTAGCCCACAGAATTACGCTATTATCTGTAGAAAAAAAGTGTTTTATGCAGAATGGCCTAATATTTACTCAAAACTGTAATGCATTGAATATTAGGAAGATAGCCTATTACTGCGGGCCTCTTCTCGGGGCCTTTCTGTATCTGGCATTGTATTGGTGTAACTGTCTTGTGAATCATAATGAAAAGGGACAACGATGGAAAAAGAACATATATCGCTACTGGTTTTTGCGCTGTTCGAGCCGACAGAACATATCGCTCTTTGCTGGAAGGATGTTGTAGGAGCGATTGGCTACGACTCATTCTGTGAAAAAGGGCGGACAAGAAGCACAATCTTTGTTCAAAAGCCGTTTCCGTATATACTCGATATCTCGAGGAACCTTTTCGCGGATATGGAGGTTGAATCGAGTTTTATATATTGGTTTTGGACTAGCGCGCACGAGCAGATGTCCGTTCTTAAAAGCGCCCGACCCGTTTTAACCGATTTTACTAATTCAGAGAATAAAAAATAGGCCGAAAGGAAAGAAATGGAAACAGTTACCGAAAAAGAAGAGACGATGCTCGAAAAGCTCGCCGATATCGAAAGCCGTATTCAGCGGATAGAAGAGTTGGTCAATCCGTTAGTCTCGAATTTGAGGACTATAGCGAAAATGGTTAATTTTATCGCGTTGAAAAACGACATTCGGGATATCAGACTTTCGATGAACCAGCTCAAAGCGGGAATAAGGCAGATTTACCCGCGATTTACCTGCTAATCTGCTTGTTAAGACCTAACAGCGGGGAACTGGGATTCCGAAGCGTTTATCTGCCTCACGCGGGAACGCACGGAGCCCGGAACCCCGCTTTGTTGAAATTTATTCCGGGATAGGATTGCGCTTTATATTGTGGAAACAAAGTGGATACTATGTTTCTTTGCTCAACAGAAGAACGCAAAATTCTGCTTTATCTATATTTTGATATATATTATATTAAACCAGAGAGAATTATGAGGATGGATTTAAAAACCCCGACGATAATACTACTCGTAGGAATTATCCTAACATTCTTCGGGTGTGTATTAGATTTTCCGGATAATAAATCGTTTTCGGCGGACTCGGTAGGAAACGCGATTGCTGCGCGGGAAAGTCTAATCGCTGCCGGGCGCCGCGAATGGAAGGATGAAACTTTCGGCGACCCATACAGAGAAGTCTCTCCCTATGAGGCCATGGCGGCATCCAAACGCGCTGTAGCGCTTTCCGACCTGAAAAATATCCATCGGGACGAAATCCAGTTTTTTATTGAGAACGACAGGTTTACGGAGAATTTCGACGAGCTTTTTTTCAAGCCACGTTATGGGAAATATAGCTATTCGCTTCACGCTTTTGGCACCGACAGCTTGAAAATAATCGCCACGGCGAACCTCGATAAAGATGATTTTCTCGATGTTATCGTTATGAACGAGGAAGGTGCGGTTACTATTGTCGAGGACGACTTGAAAAACCTCCGGCTCGGGCCGGCGGTATCTCAAACGTCCGGTTATATAAAAATGGATAGACCCACCGGCAGGACCAGCGGGAAAGTTTCAGGAAGCAAAATAGGAATTGGAAACCGATAACCCATAGTTTTCCAACGTGTGTAGGTCGGTAATATTAAATACAGAACGAATTATTCCTCGACATTCTTTGCAGCAAATTATCCGAGTGTCACTCTGTATAGAATTTCCCGGCTCCTAATTTTTACTTCCGCATTCTCATTTGTCCATAAACACGCCGTCGCCCGTTTCTTTATTCTTATCGTCGTCGGTGATATATAGCCTGTTATTTCTTCGTTTGCCTGCAGTGTCGTATTCGTCCTTGTCGTTGCCGAGGTCGATAAATACACCGAGGCTTTTCGCGTCGTAATCTGGATGATAATCGTTTCCTCCGCCGGAACCGTTCGAAGTGCCGCCGGAGACATATTTATCCTCGCCGTCCATATCGATAAACACCGCAAAACCGTTCTGCGCGCATCCGCCCTGCGATAGCGAGGCGCCAGTGTAACTGTCGTCTCCGTTGTCGTCGATAAAATAGGCAGTGGTTATATCCCAGGTTCCGGCCTGATTTGTCGCTTCATTACCGATATATACATCGTTTCCCGCACGGTCTCTGAAAAGCGCCGCTGCTTGATGCGCTCCCGAGCCCTGGGTATATCGGTTTCCGATAACGATATCGTTTCCCGCGCGCTCCTCGAAAATCCCGAACCCGAAAAAATACCCGCACCCCTGCGAAAAATTACCGGCCTCGTATCGGTCATTCCCGTTCCTATCGCATAAAATCCCTATACCTCCCGCCGAGACCATCCGGAAACCCATACCGACTCCCTGACTCCAACCGTCCCAGGTATCCTCGTTGCCGTAATTATTGGGCACCTTGAAAGATGCCATGTATCTGTCGTTGCCGTCGTTGTCGATAAGGATGCCGAGGCCTTTGGTTATGCCTACACCTTGGATATACCGCGCGCCGCAGTAGAAATCGTCCCCGAACGTGTCGTATAGCAGTCCGGCTCCGAAAACCGCGAAACCTTGACCGCATTCCTGAGATGTATAGCTATCCGAGCCGGAATAGTCGATAAGCAGTCCCGTTCCGCAGAAAGCTGACGCGATACAGAGCTTATCGCCGCTATATCGGTCATCGCCGCCGAGGTCGATAAGGCAACCTGCACCGCAAAAACCGCTCCCGATTGCACCGGGAGTGTTTCTCGTGTAAGTGTCGTCTCCTCCGATGTCGATATGCAAACCGACGCGTCCTGTCGCAAAACGGTGCCTGTAATTATCGAAAACCGTATATGGTGTTCCGCCGCAGAAACCGAAATAGGTGTCGTCCCCGCCGAGGTCTATCCAGATACCCGCCTGTTCAGAATATGTCATACTCTCTTTGCCGGTAACAATCAACCTCGCCATAACCGGAACCTCTTTATTGCCATCGGATTTTACCCCGATTTCGACCATTTTGTCGATAAGTATATCCCGCTTTTCATCTGCCCCTTTACCCGGTTCGATATTCGCGAGTTGTTCGAGTTCCGAACGCTCGTATAGACCGCTTAAGACTTGTCCGGCTTTAATCAGGTAAGAGTAATCGAGTTTTTTTGTCGCGGCAACGAGTTCGTAATAGCTTTCGACCAGTTCTTCGTCCGGGTCCTCACCGATATATATTGTGCGGGCGAATGTATTCAACATAAACGGGGCGATGTCGGCGATAACGAAGAGTTCGTCTTCGGAAAGCCCGGCAAAAGCGCTGTCGATATAGGCGTTAGCGACCCGAACCGCTTCGATTATACCCTCGACCGACGATGCATCCGGTTTGAACGGCGTTTCGATATCCGGCAAATCGAGGACCTCAGGTATTCCCGCCCAGATATTAACCGGGTCGCCGCGGCCGATACCGAGTTGGTCTTTAACCAGTTCTCCCGATGCGAACGTTGCCGCCGGTTCGAGCAGCGGTAAAGCGACAGCATCGAGGGTGTAATGCCCGAGATACTCGTTAAACTCCTCGCGAAAAGCATTAGCGAGTTTCTCATATTGCTCGGTCAATTCCGCCTTTGCGATAGTCTCCATAACCAGTGAGCTTACTGAATCTTCAGACCAGTCAGCCATAATAGATTCGGCGCTGTCGGGGAAATTCTCGCGGCCTCCTTCTTTCATAGAACCTTGATAATCTGCACGTTTGCCGAGAACCAGATAAACCGTTCGCTCCTTTTCGCATCGCAATATCTTGACTTTCAAAAGGTCGCCGGGGTTTTTTTTGTCGAGAAAATCCGTTAACGACTCGGCGTTTATAATCTCGACGCCATCGATTTCGGTGATAATATCCCCGACCTCGAGACCGGTTATCTGAGCGGGGGAGTGCCGAACGACCTGCGTGATTTTCAATCCCGGGGGCTTTTCGTTAACCCGATGCCCTATTCCGATAAAAGGCCTTTCGGGTTCGGCGGCGTTCATCGGAACTGCAACGACTATCAGGTTGATAGCCAGTATAACATATTGTTTTAACATATATTACGCTCTATCTCTTATAGAATACTTTATGTATTCTTCGTTAACACACTTATGCGCAAGAAGATGTATATTGGTTTCGTGGCTCGCGGTCGGCTAATCCTCGATAGAAACCGAATCCGGTTCAGCAAGTGTATCCGGCGTGGAGGACGAATCGACTTTTACGGAAACGCTTTCCCCCAGTAATCGCGGGCTTTTTATCGGCATACCGAAACGTTCCGTCCGCCATTTGCCGTCATAACGTCTGGACCAGAGAATACCCGACGCTCTGCCAACCACATTTTTAAGATATATCGGGAAAAAGTCCCAGTCGTTATCGACAACGAAAAGCTCTCTTCTAGGGACAATAATGGGGCCGAAATCGTCGCGCCCGAGATACGGATATTTCGAGGGCAACTCGACCGGCTTTCCGTTAACGGTAACAACTCCATTCCGCGCCATTAATGTATCCTGCGGAGACGCGAGAACGTAATGAACGGTTATAATATCCGCGGTGTCCGGTTTCGATTCCGGTCTGTGCTCCGATTTATGATAGACTATATCGCCAACGTGGACCGAGTCGTAGTTCATCTCGACTCCGGGAGTCCGAAGACCGTAGGCGTCGCGGTCGAAAATTACAGCGTCGCCCGGTAAAAGCAAAGGCTCGAGATGATTCGCCTGAGGAGGTAGCCTGTAGACCTTAAAACCTACGGTGTGGTATATAAAATGAAACGGTCCCAGTATCAAAAGGTAGAAGAAGATATATATAAAAATACTCCTGACAAACGTATCGGCGTCTCCCATTACCGATTTATCGAGGAATGCGTTTATCCCAGACCATATCGACGGGAAAAGGACTAGCGCTATCAGGATTATCGGAACCCAGATTCCCAAAGGAAGTTGAATTACGAATATGGTTGAGACAAGAACGCAGGCGCCGTATATCAAAAGAAAATCGAAAGCCTTCATCTGACGTTGCTGCAGTGATTGCCCGAGACCGGGCAAAAGAAAAGAAAGAAGACCACAAAACAACCGCACGATAATACCGGCACTTTTCTTCTCCGGCCTACCTTGAAGTTTCCGTATCGATGGTGTATTGTCCACCATAAAAAACACCCGATAAGGTTAACATTACAGTAGCGGTCAAGCCCCAAGCGGTTTCAATCCGGCGAGCTTCGCGGTAACGGCCCCTCCGGTGGGGGTGTGTTGACATTCGGCAATATTCGTCCACTCTCGTCCGGGTCGGAGACATCCAATCCGCGTGTTTCTATAGGCGGGGGTTTGACCGCAGTGTCGCTTTCCTCCGGCGGAGCGCCGATAATGGCCGGTCTCGCTGGGCCGGGCAAAGATAGAGTCTCGACACCCTCAAGAAGCTGGAGAATATTTGCGCGATTGATGTCTATATCCATCGGATAGGTTCTTTCTGGCCATTCCGCCAGGTCGAAACCGTTGGCTGAAAGGTGCATAACGTTAGGGTTACCCATCGTAACGAAAAACGCGTTTTTCGCCCGGAACCGCATCGTGTCGCCGCGTTCGATATCCCCTTTATATGCACGTCGATAATCGGTTTCTACGAGAACCCAGGTTTTCTGGCGGGCGAAAACGGCCAGTGTAAGCGAGTCGGCGCGCCCTAACGCCCATGCCGGATTTATATCGCCGAGTTTGAGCCGGATTTCCTGCGTCAAATCCTCCTCGGTCATCGGT
>QNEE01000156.1 GCA_003645085.1 bacterium
ACTCGCCGAGGCCATCGCGCAGCTCGAAGAAACTGAAAAAATACTAGAGCAGTATCGCGACCGTCTCGAAGAAAAGGTCGAATTGCGCACTCGCGAGCTAACGTTAGCGAGAGACGAGCTTGCGAAAAATCTCGAAAAATTGCGCAGGATTATGAAAGGAATAGTCCTGACAATAGTTCGAATGGTCGAGGCTAAAGACCCATATACCGCCGGTCATCAGCAAAGAGTATCGAAACTCGCGGTGGCGATAGCTAAAAAGCTGGGTCTGCCCGAAGACCAGGTGAACTGCATCGAAACGGCATCGATACTCCACGATATAGGGAAAATAAACGTCCCCGCGGAAATTCTAACCAAGCCCGGCAAACTGGACGATATAGAATTTATGTTAATAAAAATGCACTCTGCGACCGGATACGAGATTCTGAAGTCTATCGAGTTTCCATGGCCGGTCGCGGAAATAGTGCTGCAACATCATGAGAGGATGGACGGCGGCGGTTATCCGAAAGGCCTTAAAGGAGATGAGATTTCTCTCGAAGCCCTGATAATAGGTGTCGCAGACGTCGTTGAAGCTATGGCCACCCATAGACCATATCGGCCATCGCTGGGAATAGAAGCGGCCTTGAGTGAGATTACCGAAGGTGCCGGAAAGCGTTACGACCCGGATATCGTGAACGCGTGCATCGCGTTGTTCGAGGAGGGATACGAGCTTTAAGGAAATGGACCTCCATTCTTATATAATCCGGTTGACACTCAACAGAACAACTTGCAATAATACTACCCATAAATGGTAGTTTTCACAATGGCACAAACATTGCTCAATAATGTCGGGAGGACAGGACAATGAAAACTATATCTATGATAATCCTACTCGGTTTTACTGTCGTCACTTTAGCCCAGCCGCTATTTACACTCGATTTCGAGGCCGACTCTATAGGGGAATTCCCGTCGCGATGGACTTCAAAAAACGAAGAGGATATGCGAATGGTCTATTTTGTCCGCGAGGAGGACGGCAACAGGTTTCTCCGTGGCGACGCCGGCGGATTGAGCGTTCAGATAGGGTTCAAAACCGAGTGGGAACTCGAGAAATATCCCTATCTTAACTGGAAGTGGCGCGCGGTAACGCTTCCCGAAGGCTCGGACGAGCATGAAAAATCGGGCAACGATAACGCGCTCGGATTGTATGTCGTTTTCGGCGGCTGGCCGATTCCGAAGAATATTAAATATATCTGGAGCGAGACGCTGCCTGTCGGGACGGAACTGCCGTCGCCATTTACCAGTAGAACGAAAATGCTCGTTCTCCGTAGCGGCGAGGATAATATCGGCGAGTGGGTCGAGGAGGAGCGAGATGTCCTCGAGGATTACCGGCGCCTTTTCGGCGAACCCGAGGCGACACCGACAGCGCGCGGGATAGGAATTCTGACCGACTCCGACAACACGGACACGGAAGCGGTAGGAGATTACGACGATATCCGAATTTTGCCGAAAAGGGAGGAATAGGGAGAAAGCGATTCAAAATCTTAAAATGGAGATTGCTGATTTTCTTTAAAAGGCGAAGAATTCAGGAGTCAGAAATCAGAATACAGAATCCACCCCATCCCTGTAATTGCAATGTGGTAAAGGGCTTCTGGATTTTCGATATCGAAAATGAACCTCTTTTTGCAGCAAACTCGATTTTGAATCGACTGTGATGGAGCACTCGAACCCTTAACCCTTATCGATGCTTAAATATACTGTATACGTAGCCGTTGGCCTTTTTTTATTGTTCGTAATAGTCCATTTCTTGATGCGTTATATTGGCAAAAAGAAAAAGGAGGCTATCCGCCGCCTCGAAATGGAAAACGATATTTATCTAAAACTCGAAGCGGAAAAAACTGCGATAAAGAATAAGCGCGAGGAACACGAAAGTGACCATCCATATCAGAAATTTCTCGCGTTGAAAATGGAACTCGAGAATCTGAAAAAATCAGGTAACGAAACCGGCACACAAGAGACAGAAAACGCCATAGCGCGTATTCTCGAGGAACACAATACCGATGCCGAAAGACTCGCCGAAGCGTATCAAACGCAATTGAACGCGATGAACCGGCGTTTATCCGAAATCGAATTGAAGCAGCGCCAGATGAGGCTCGAGGCCGCGAGTTTATCGAATATTTTGGGAGGTAATTCTGACCGCGAAAGCTAAACAAAAAAGGCTTCTCGGCGCGCATATGTCGATTGCGGGCGGACCGCACACCGCGTTTGCTCGCGGCGAAAAATCCGGCTGCACCGCTATCCAGATATTCACAAAAAACCAGAACCGGTGGGCAGCAAAGTCGCTCGACGATGCCGAGATAGCTAAATTCGACACCGAACGCGAACGGACGGGGATATTCTGTTTCGCCCATGCCGCCTATCTGCCAAATCTGGCGTCCCCCGATAAGGCACTATGGCGCAAATCTATCGAGGCGATGAAGGTCGAGATGGAACGGTGCGACGCACTCGGCCTACCCTACCTTATATTCCATCCGGGAAGCCACATCTCCGACACCCGAAAAAACGGCGTCGAGAGAGTGGCACGCTCTCTGCGCGAATTATATGATTCGGGCAATTTTAGCGTCGCGTTAACCCTGGAAATAACCGCCGGACAGGGAACGAATCTCGGCAACTCGTTCGAAGAACTCGCCGAGATAATCCGATTATCCGGCGTAGGCGGGCTTTTGAAAACCTGTTACGATACCTGCCATGCGTTCGCGGCCGGTTACGATATCCGCGAAAAAGGGGACTATGAAAATACATGGCGCGAATTCGACGAAATCCTCGGCATCGATAAACTCGCGGTTATCCATTTGAACGATTCGAAACACGATCTTGGCAGCCGTAAAGACAGGCACGAACATATCGGGAAAGGATACATCGGTCTCGACGGTTTCCGCAATATTATGAACGACGACCGACTATCCAATATTCCGATGGTTCTCGAAACACCGAAAGGATTGAATACGCGCGACGGCAGCGACATCGATATGGACAAAGTAAATTTGAAGACGCTCCGTGAACTGGTAAACGATTGAATTTATATAGAATACCGAACTTAAGTCGGGGGCTACGCAGCAAACACCCCCCTGTGAAACCTCTTTAGGGGTTTTTAACATAACGCCTTCAGGCGTTTATCTATCGGCTGGCGCGAGGGTAGTGTGGTCTCCGGGAAGGGAATCCGTGCGTCCGCTATAATATATTCGGTTATCCTTATAAGGACTTCGCACGGAGCGTGCCAGCCGAATATTGTAGAATTTTAATAAAACATATTGACAATACCGCGATAACTTATATAATTTGCCGCAACTGAAAAAATCGATTCCTAATGGAGGTAGATATGTATGCAATAGTGGAAATTCTTGGCGAACAGGTCAAAGCCGTCCCCGGCGAGGAAGTAATCGTGCCGTTTATGGACGGCAAAGATGAAGGCGAAAATCTCACGTTCGACAGGGTTATGCTCATCTCGGGTGACGGCGAACCGATTATCGGTCAACCCGTTATCGAGGGCGCGACCGTCAAAGCTAAAGTAGTCGAGCATTTTAAGGACGACAAAGTTATCGTGTTCAAAAAGAAACGCCGCACAGGCTATCATAAAAAACAGGGACACCGTCAGAACCTGACAAGACTCATGGTCGAAGAAATCTTCACCGGATAACCGACAAAGGTGCGCTTAAAAGAACGGACATCTTTTTTCGGATTATCGATAAGAACTATAGTTATCGTCCTCGCTCTTATTCCTCTCGCGCTCGGTGCGCAAACAATCGGCAAGGTATCTGTAGTCGGCGCGGAAAAAATATCCGAAACACTCATCAAAAAAGCGTCCGGCCTTAAAGAGGGCGAGCGGTTCGCCCCGGTCCTTCTCGAAGACGCCATCCACAAAGTACACGCACTCGGTTTTTTCGACGACATAATTATCCGCGGCAAACAGTCCGGCGAGACGGTCGAACTAGAAATCGAGGTTGTCGAACTTCCGCAGGTCTCGCAGATTATTTTCGACGGTAATAAAAAAATAAAAGAGAAAGACCTGCTCGCAAAAGCAGATATCGCTCTTAACGATTTCCTCTCGCCATCGAAGGTCTATTACGCCGTCCGGCGTATCCGAGACGCCTATACCGAGGAAGGCTACCCGAATACCGAGGTAGAAACCGAGGCGGTAGAGACGATGCCCGGACGTATCACCCTCACCTTCAAAATCGACGAGGGCGAACAGGTTCGCGTCGGGAAAATCACATTCCACGGGAACTCGGCGTTCTCCGACCGCAAGTTACGCCGCCAGATGAAAACCAAACAAAAATCGCTTTTCCGGTCTGGAAAATTCTCCGAAACTACCTATCGGGAGGACCTCGGCAAAATCGAGGATTTCTACCACAACGAGGGCTATATAACCGCCGCCGTCCTCGACGATTCGGTGGCGACTGCCCCGGAAAAAGCCCGATTAAATATCGACATCTGGCTCGAAGAGGGCGAGCAATACCGATTCGGACAGGTCTCTATCGAGGGCAATACGATATACGACCTCGAAACCATCGAAGAGAAACTTAAATTCGATACCGGAGAGATTTACAACGAAGAACAGCTAGAAGAATCCCTCGCCGAAATCTACTTTCTATATCAGGAAAAGGGTTACATCTACGCCGGTGTCAACGATGACCGCCGCATCGAAGCCGACTCCGTCCACCTCGACATAAGTATAAACGAAGGCGTTCAGGCGCACGTTCGTAAAATAGAAATTGTCGGGAATACCCGCACCCACGAAAAGGTCATCCGAAGGGAACTGGCGATTTACCCCGGCGAGGTTTTTATGCGCAGCAAACTGATGCGCTCCGTCCGCAATGTCTATTACCTGAACTATTTCGCCGACGTTCTCCCCGATTTCAATATTCTCGACAACGGCGATGTCGATTTGGTTCTCGAGGTCGAAGAAAAGCCAATCGGCAGATTCCAGATTGGCGCGACATATAACTCTCGCGACGGTATTGTGGGCAATATCTCCGTTGGCTGGCCGAATATGCTAGGCCGCGGCTGGGAATCCGAGTTCACTTGGGAATTCGGGAGCCTGCGCAAAAATTTCTCCCTCAGTTTCACCGAACCGTGGTTCCTCGACACACCGACAACCGTCGGTTTCGATATCTACAACACCGAATGGCGCTGGAGCGGCTATTATACGGAGGCTCGCACCGGCGGCGCAATCCGCCTCGGTCGTCGGCTAAGATGGCCCGACGACTATTTCCGCGTATATTGGCGATACAAGCTCGAGTGGCTCGAATACTACGATTTCTCGTCGAGCTACAACCCGACGCCGTCATACGATTTAAGGACTATGGAATGGCCACGAATCGAGTCTTCGACACGCCTAACAATCGAGCGCGATTCGCGCGACTCGAGACTGTTCGCTACCAGCGGGAGTCGCAATAGTTACTCTGTTGACATTTCGGGCGATTACCTCGGCGGCGACGTAGATTTTCAGAAGCAGGACCTGCGCTCCGAGTGGTTTTTTCAACTGCATAAATATTTAACATTCGTTGTCAAGAGCCGCTTCGGCTATCTCACCAACGCTCTCGATGAAGACCACGACGATGTGCCTTACGGCGAGAGGTATTTTCTCGGAGGCGTGTCATACGACGGTCAGGTTCGCGGTTACACCGACCGCAGCATCTCCCCTATCGACACCTCGGCGGCTGTCTACGATTCTTCGGCGACGCCGGACATCGGCGGTAATATACCGCTGATTACGCACGAGCAGTATTTCCGCACCGGCGGGCGTTTTATGACCACACTTTCTACCGAACTGCGCATACCTATCCAGCGCGACCAACTCTATTTCTCGCTCTTTGCCGATGCCGGAAACTCCTGGCGCGACCTCGAGAGCTCCGATTTCTCGAAGATGAAGAAAAGCGTCGGCGCCGGGATGCGTCTCGTTATCCCGATGCTCGGGATTATGGGCATCGACGTCGCCTACGGTTTCGACGAAAAGGATACGAACGGCGAGATTTCCGGCCTGCAATGGCATTTCCAGATAGGTCCCGAATAAATTCGTAGAACCACAGCGCCGTCTTACCCGAGGCTGCCGACGGCGGCTTCGACCTCCTCCAATATCTCACACGATTCGACGAGAGCCTTCATCCGCGTGTGGTCGGGATAAAGAGGCCTGTCCTCGTCGAGGAAATCGACATACCTGCGGATGACCTCTTTCGCTTTGCGTACGCCCTTCCCGGGTGTGAATTCGCGGAAATCGAGCGCCTGCGCCGCCGCCATAAACTCGATTCCAAGGACGCCGTATGCG
>QNEE01000157.1 GCA_003645085.1 bacterium
CAAAACCTGCGCCGATAAAGTAATCTATATCGAGAACGAAAAACTCGGACATTTCCACTCGGAATACTACCAGGAGGCCCTCTCTTCGATTATTCGGGAGAGGAAACCGACACTGACCGTTTTCGCGCACAGTTCGCCGACATACGACCTCGCGCCCGCGCTCGCAGTGGCTCTGGATATTCCCGCGATAATGAGCTGCGCCGATTTCCGGTTCGAAAACGGCAAACTCATTTCGACGAACCCCGTATACGGCGGTAAAATTAACGCCGAATACTCTTTCGACACGTCGAACGGTGGTATAGTTACATTCCTACCCGGCTCGATTCCAGTCGAGGATAGCGGCCTATCCGGTGAAATCGAGAAAATCCAGTTCCAGTTCGACAAAGAATTCGAGGAGAAACGGTTCATCGAGTTCGTCGAGGCCGCCGCGGGAGAAATTGATATAACGCAGGCCGACAAGGTGGTCGCTATCGGTCGCGGAATCAAAGAGGAAGAGAATATGCAGATGATTAAGGACTTCGCCGATGCGATTGGTGCCGTGGTCGGATGCTCGCGGCCCATCGTCGATGCCGGATGGCTTCCGAAAGACAGGCAGGTCGGCTCCTCCGGCAAAACCGTGAAACCGAAGCTGTATATCGCTCTCGGAATTAGCGGCGCGTTCCAGCACGTTATGGGAATGAAGGCCTCGGATACGATTATTGCTGTCAACAAGGACCCGAACGCACCGATTTTCGCCGTGGCGCATTACGGCATCGTGGACGATTTGTTTAAGGTCGTTCCGGCGCTGCAGGCAAAAATCGCGGAACTGAAAGGATAAGCGTAAGGGCGAGATTTGCCTCGCCCACAAGCCGTCATTGCGAGGAGGGTGAAGCCCGGCAGAACGAACTCCTGCGAATGCGACCGGACCGCCTGGCTACGCTCGACCCAAGACCTGTAGGTCAATGACGCATTGTCGTTATTTAGAATACCCGAATACTATGAAAAAACTCGGTGTATTTGTTTGTCATTGTGGGATTAATATCGCGCGGACTGTCGATGTCAAGCGTGTTGCCGAAGTAATTGGGCGCGAGCCCGGCGTTGCGGTCGCGACCGATTATCCCTATATGTGCTCCGACCCCGGTCAGAATCTCATCAAACACGAAATCAGGGAGAAAGGCCTCGACGGCGTTGTGGTCGCCTGCTGTTCGCCGTCGCTGCATAAACTGACGTTTATGAAAGTCGCGGCATCCGTAGGGATGAACAAATTCTGCCTCGATATCGCGAATATCCGCGAGCAGTGCTCCTGGGTCCACGAAGATAGAGAACAAGCTACGCGCAAAGCGATTTCGCTGGTCAAATCTGCTGTGGCAAAAGTTGCGCTTCTCGAGCCACTCGAAGAATTCCACGTCGGCGTTACGCCGGAAGCTCTGGTAATAGGCGGCGGTATAGCCGGAATCCAGACCGCTCTCGATATAGCCAATTCGGGATATAAGGTCCATCTCGTCGAGAGAGAACCCTCGGTCGGCGGGCATATGGCCCAGCTCGACAAAACGTTCCCGACTCTCGACTGCTCGGCCTGTATCCTGACACCCAAGATGGTCGATGTCGGCCAGCACGAGAATATCGACCTGATTACATACGCCGAAGTCGAAAAAATCGAGGGTTTCGTCGGGAATTTTAAGGCGACGGTCAAACTCAAAGACCGTCACGTAGACGCGGAAAAATGCACCGGCTGCGACCTTTGCTCGAATAATTGCCTCGTTAGATATGTCCCGCAGAAAAGAGAAATTAGCTCCGTAAAAGACTCGCTTGAAAGCGATATGCTGGCATTTCTCGACGATACTCTCGATAAACATAACAAGGATAAAGCCGCGCTGGTTCAGGTTCTCCTCGACGTGAATGCGCGGTTTAATTACTTACCGGAAGACGCCGTCAGGTATGTTAGCGAGGTCCTCGAAATTCCTCTGGCGAAAGCGTATCAGGTCGCGACGTTCTACACGGCATTCAGCCTGACGCCGCGCGGAAAACATATCGTTAAAGTCTGTATGGGAACCGCGTGCCACGCGAAGGGAGCGCCGAGAGTCCTCGATGAGATTGAGCGACGACTCGGAATAAAGAACGGCGAAACGACAGGCGACCTCCGTTACAGCCTCGAAACGGTTAACTGTCTCGGATGCTGCGCTCTCGGCCCGGTTGTTACTATCGACGAGACATACTACCACGCCGACCCGCAGGATGTTCAGTCGCTATTTGATAAACTCGAGGAAGATGAATCCGCAAATGGATAAGCACAAACTCATAATCGACGGTATTGTGTTCGAGCCGGACCCAAGCAGGACGGTTCTCGAAGTCGCTCGCGAAGCCGGCATAGAGATACCGACCCTCTGTAATCACAGGGCGCTGTCCCCGTCGGGGGCTTGCAGAATTTGCACGGTGGAAGCGATACGGCGAGGGGGTTCGAAACTTGTTACCGCGTGCACGTATCCCGCATGGGACGGCGAAATAAGAACGAATTCCGAGATAGTCAAACGCGCGCGCAGGTTTATTCTCCAGCTTATGCTCGCCGCCGCGCCCGAGGCCGAAGACATCAAAAAACTCGCCGCCGAATACGGTGTCGAGACGACACCGTATAAACAAAGAACCGATAGTTGGAGCAAAAAGTGCATTATGTGCGGTCTGTGCGTCCGAGTTTGCACGGAGGTTATGCAAATTGGAGCTATCGGATTCAGTGGTCGCGGCGACAGGAGAATGGTCGGCACCCCGTTCGACAAGAAAAGCGAGGTCTGCGTCGCGTGCGGCGCGTGCGCGGAGGTCTGCCCGACTGGCGCTATTGCCATCGGGGATAATACCGACATCGAGCCGATACCGATGCTATCCGAGTTTAACGTCGGGATGCAGAGAAGACCGGCTATTTACACACCGTTCCCGCAGGCCGTCCCGAAGGTCCCCGCTCTCGACGAGACAAGCTGTATGCACTTTTTCAACGATAGCTGCGGGGTATGCGAGACCGTCTGCGGACCCAAAGCCATAAGCTTCGAGCCGAACGAGAAAGAAATCGAGCTCGGGGTGGGCGCCGTCGTCGTCGCGACAGGATTCGACCAATTCGACGCGACGAAAAAACCCGAGTTGGGCTACGAGGATTACGACAACGTTATAACCGGCCTGGAATTCGAGCGACTTGTTTCGCCCTCCGGGCCGACCGGTGGCGAAATACTTATCGGCGGCAAAGCCCCGAAAAAAGTCGTTCTCGTCCATTGTGTCGGCTCCCGCGACGAGACAGTCGGAAACGAATATTGTTCGCGGGTTTGCTGTATGTATCTCGCAAAGCACGCCCACTTGATAAAGGAGAAAATCCCCGATGCCGAGATAACCTCGCTGTTCATCGATTTCCGCGCGTTCGGCAAAGGCTACGAGGAGTTCTATAACAGGGTCAAAAAAGAGGGCGTGATTTTCCGCAGGGGCAATGTCTCCGAGATTTACCGCAAGCGCGGGAAAACGATAGTTAAAGCCGAGGACACGCTTCTCGGCGAACCTATCGAGCTGGAAGCCGACCTGGTGATACTCGGAACGGGCATCGTGCCGCGCTCGGACGTTACCGAGATGAGCAGACTTATCAAAGTATCGCAATCGGCCGACGGTTTCTTCTCGGAGGCGCACCCGAAACTCAGGCCGGTCGATACGGCCTCCGACGGTATTTTTCTCGCCGGATGCGCTCAGGGCCCAAAAGATATCCCGGATACCGTTGCACAGGCAAAAGCCGCAGCATCGTCCTCGATAGAAATACTCTCTAAAAAACGCCTTACGATAGCACCGATAGTCGCAATCGTCGATAAGGATATCTGTTCCGGTTGCAGAGTCTGCGAAACCGTTTGCGAATACGGCGCACACGATTTCGACGAGATTTTTGGCGTAATGACCGTAAATCCCGTTCTTTGCAAGGGTTGTGGAAGCTGTGCGACCGCCTGTCCATCCTCGGCGATACGGATTAACGAGTTCACCGACGAGCAAATCCGCGCCCAGATAGAATCGCTTATCGCGGGAATTTAATCCGGTAAATCGGTCAATTCTTAATCAGTAAATTGGGGTAAAATCCTTTTTACTTTCGATAAACGGAACGTGTGAATACGGTTTTTGCCCCCGCCTCCGAACTACAGAATAAGAAACCTTGACTCCGAGCAGCCGACCGATAGAGTATTTTTTTTCTATTGACAAAATCCTTCCTTCGGTTAGCTTAAAAACCATAAAAATTTCCGCTTACAACTTCTTGTTCCCACGATAAATATGTCGAGCTCTTTTTACGGGTTCTAGGTAGCGTTTCTGTTCGGTTATACGGAGCGGGGTGGAGTAATAGTCGATAGTCAATAAAAAATGACCTATAAAAAGGGGCTATTCGATGTTCCATAAAAAAATTATATCCTATCGCCGGTCTCTGCTCGAACGCGGTTGGGTTATCGCGAACCACAAACTGGTCTCGTTCCACGCCGCGTTTCTGTCTTCGCTTTTGAGTATCTCTACCGATATATCGAGCCGGACCGATGTTCTCCGGGAGATGTTCTGGTTCCCGGAAATCGCTATTTCGGGAGCTATCTGGTATCTCGCGTGGCATATCAATGTCGCTGTTCACGAGACCGGGCATTATCTCGCCGCTGCGCGAACGAACAATCTTCGCAGGGAGCTTCTCGACGAGGCTAACGCGAGACTGGCGGCGCCGTTTTTCTCGCGGATTCTCTGGTATCTCAAGATGAGTATCCTTATCCCGTGGGGAAGATTCGCCGGAGTCAAGAAAGAATCTGGAAATTATTTCCCCGATGTTAAAGCACAGAATATCGCTGTCGCCGCGGCGGGGCCGCTTATCAGCGGGAAACTCGCCTTATGGACGCTGGTTCCGGGAATAATCCTGATTACCCTAGGCCGGATAATTGGCGCCGACGCTGTCTGGGCGGATGTTCTCGTCTATATCGGTCGCTTTTTCGGGGCTGTAGGCGTGGTCGCGCTGTTCGACAGGCTTATCGCCGACCCTGGCGCGGTGAAAGCCTACCGAAAACGCCTCGCCGAAGCGAAAACCAAAAAAGCGCAGGTGCGCGCCGCTGTCGAGGGCGAATGGGACCCTGCGCCGGTCAAAAAAAAGCTCATCGAGGAACGGCTGCAGGAGGTTACGTTTTCCGATGGTCATATTGTCCGCGCACCGTGGCAGTTCCGCAACTGCATAATGGGCGGGCGGCACACCGAGGAGCAGGGCGGCAACCTCAGTTTCCAGGAATTCCTATTTGTCCCGCTGACCGCGACCGATTATATCGAGGCGCAGCGCATAACCACGACCCTCCAGACGCGGGTTATCCAGATTGCGCAGGACTCCGAGGGCTTGAACTTCGTCGGCATCGGCCTCGAGGGTGGGGTGGTCGGCTCTTTCAGCAAACGCCCCGAGGATTTAATTCCCGAGGAACACGCCCTAAAGGTCGCCGTGCAGGCAATCGAGGAATGTGGATTCATCCCCGGTAAAGACGTTGCGATTGCTCTGGACCACGCGGCAAGCGAATTATCCATCGCTTTCCGCGAGCACACCGGACGCAGCGACGCCGTGGGGCAATATGTCTTCTGGCGCGCTGAGGAGCCAAAGATTATGGCCACCGAGGAGATGGTCGAGATGTATGAACGCTGGATTCGCGAGTTCCCAATCGTCTCTATCGAGGACGGTTTCGCCGAGGATGACCAGGAGGGCTGGAAACTCTTAATGGAAGCTGTCGGCGACAAAATCCTTATCATAGGCGACGACCTTGTAACGACCAAGGACACTACGATTATCGCGGCAGCGGACGAGAAACTAATCAACACCGCGCTTATCAAAGCCAACCAGATAGGGACTTTGAGCGAGACGCTGCTTGCCACGGCGGCGGCGAAGAGCAAGGGTCTAGCGCTGGTTGTGTCCCATCGGTCGAAATCGCCGAACGACGTGATGGAGGCCGATATCGGTTTTGCAGTGGATGCGCTCGCGCTAAAATGCGGCGGCGGAAGCAATACCGAACGCCTTATCAAATACGGGCGTATCGTCGAGCTAATGAGACTGGCCGGCAAAGGAATAGAGATTTCTACGCCACTCGACGCGGGGATTAGGATTATGGATATCAGCGCCCGCGAGGAGCCCACAAATGCCGGAATACCCACAGTAGGAGTAACGGTTAGACTGGAGAACGGACTCGCATTCGGCGGAGCTACACCGCTTGGAACCTCCGCCGGCACCGACGAGGCGCTACACCTGATAGACAGCGTCATCGAGAAATCTGAAATAACCGAGAAATACGA
>QNEE01000158.1 GCA_003645085.1 bacterium
ATATAACGGGCGTATCGCGATACGCCCCGACAGGAGTTTCGAAAACCGGCCGCCCGTTCATATCGAATATTTCCACCCGAACACTCGACCCATTGAATTTTCGCTCCTTTATATTAACCGCCGAATTAAACGGATTAGGATAAACCGATATTCCGGGTTTCTCTGGCTTGTTCGCCGGTTCGAGGATTTCCATTCCGGTGCCGATAACCGCTCTGATAAGTAGGTCGCCGTCCTCGCCGATAAGCGGGTCGGAGAACATCGTCCAGAACCACAAACCCATCGATTCCCAATGGAAAAGCGCCCGGTTGCTATGCGGAGCGGTCTGGTCGAAACCGTTCCAGTATGCCGGCGCGTGTTCCTCCCAGCCTATAAAAAAATCTCCGGAAGTAATAACGACCGGTGGGGAAACATCGATAGTCAACCAATCGAAGGTCGTGGAGGGATATATATTGCCCGATTGGAGGATAGTGCCGGGGTCTTGCGGTGGCCCCGGCTCGGGGCCATCGTCGTCCCAGACCTTCCAATGAAGAAGATTCGTATTGTATGGGTAGAACATAACGGCGGTAACGGTGCAGGGATACGACACCGGAGTGAACCATTCGGCGGCTTCCCAACCCTCGACTCCGGGGTAGCATTCCTCCTCCGACGTCCCGTCATCGTAAAAGAGCATTTCGGAAAAAACTGCAGGAATAAGCATTAACGCGAAAAAGAAAAACGCGATTCTAACGTTGTTTTTCATAGGTTATCCTTTTAATGTTTTTCAAATATACGATTCGTTTTGAGATTATTCGGTTATCGATACTCGGCGTCGATACGGTAAACTTCTTTTTTGTTATAGTATATATATTTACAAGGCGAGAATCAATATTTGCGATGCACGACTTGGAAGATGGCATTCCCGTCGCGGTAACTCTCGCCCCTATATACTGTTCCGTTATAATTCTTAAGCCCAATCGGTTAGATTGGGCTTATTCGATTTATGAGGTTTTTTATACTTAATTTAATACTCTATAACCGATGCTACCTGATAGCCTGCCATTCTCGGTTTAAGGCGTTTCAACGCGTCGGAGCACCAGCAGATATCGGAGTTCCCGCTTATCTTAAAATCGACTGTTCGGCTGAGAAGCGCGCCCCAGATATGACATCCCTGGCCACCGCCGGTAATATCGGTGGAGACCTCGCCGAGAACGATAACCAACCCTACGAACTCGAACTGTCCGCTAATATGCAGGTCTCCGCAAACGACCAGGACCCCCGCGCCTATAGTCCCCGCCGGTCCGGCGCCGCATCCTTCCTCGGGAATGGTCCCGAGGCCATTGCAATATGGGCATGTAATTGTTCCCGAACCGCCACATACATGGCATATCCGGGCACCTGTGCCGCCGGTTCCGCCGCAGCTGTCGCAAATAACCACACCTGTTCCACCGCAGCTGTCACAAGGTATTACTCCTGTTCCTCCACAGGTAGAGCACCAGGTCGTAGTGTCTATCCCCGTTCCGCCGCAAAATGGACAGGGAATTCCGCCGGTTCCGCCGCAGGTGGGGCATATACCAGTTCCGGGTGGGTCGTTCTTGCCGCCGGTTCCACAACGATAGCAGGACCATTTATTCGGACCGGATTCTTTCCAATAACCCGTTCCGTGGCAAATCGGGCAGATGCCAGTGCCGCCACATTCTTTACATCCGTATATTCCCGTTCCCTCGCAGCTGTCGCAAGCGACCGGGTTCCCGCCCGTTCCGCCGCAATCGGGACAGGTAAAATGGCCTACGCCGCCGCAAAAAGAACAGGTTACTACTCCCGTGCCACCGCAGAAGGGACAACCGGTTCCCTGTAGCTCGTAACCGCTACCGTTACACCCGTAGCAGCTTATAACCCCCGTTCCGCCGCAGTTAGGGCACGTTATCTGTGCTCCACCGCCACCGGTATGGCCGCCGCCGGAAACCATACAATCGCCGGGGAAATAGCTCACTTTATAGTCGTTGGGATACATACCGGCAATATAATTTATCGTGTCGGCGAATTCCCCGTTAGGCCCGGCGTAGATATCCGCTAAGGCCTGCAGGTCGAATGTATCCTGGTCGAAAACGAATGCATCTTCGATAACCGCGCCTGTATCGTCGCAGGTAAATATCTGGTCGCCGTGCATTCCTATTGCTGCGGCTAAACTCGCGGAATCCTGAATGGTGCCTACCGCCGGTTTCGGGTCGCCCGGAGGCGTGGGAATGTAATAATTCGGGTCGCCGTAGTGGTGGTCGCTTCCCTGAACCGTAAAAACATTTCCCGAAAATTGAGGATTGGGAGCCTCGATATAAAGTGGCCCGGGGATGTTATTATAGCCGAGTGTAGTCGGGACGAGCCTGTATTCGAGCCGCCTGACGGCGTTGCCGTGCTTACCTATCGATTTTACAATTCGCTCGAGTTCGCCGAGCCAGGGGTAGTCGGTCGAATCGAAAACCTCTACGGTATAGCTGCCGCCGGCGACGGCATAATCTGAGAATATCACTCCGTGCAGCGAATCGACGACGTTGAGAGTTTCGATAGCGGCCATTGCGCCCTGCTCCGCTATATAAAACGCTCTCTTGCGTCGAATTTCGTTCCCTGCAAGTTTGCTATTGTAATAACTCGCGGTAATGGCGATTATACCTATGAGGGAGACGAGAACCAACACCAGCAGGACAATCAGTGTAATACTCCCCCGGTTGCGTCTATTTAATCCCGTTTTTTCCATATCATTCACCCCCATTAAACCGAGTTTTTTTTAAAAATAGTGGCGAAACACCTCTCTCATATATATTATATGTATGGAGGAGAGTAGTGTCAAGTTTAATAACGGAATTATGCAGAGACGAAAACCGAATATCATAGGCCTGACGATACTCGAGATGATGATTGTCGTGATTATTATCGGTATCCTGGCTTCCCTGTCGTTTGTGGGTTTCCGCAAGATGACCGCCCATCAGAAACTAATTGGGGAGACTAATAACAGTGTGGCCGCGGTAAAGTATATTGTCAGCGAGGCCAGAACGAGTAAACGCAACATTCACGTCAGGCTCGATTACACCGAGGAATTAATAGTCGCCTGGATCGACGCCGATGGCGACGATATTCCCGATTCATCCGAAACGATAATCTTGAATAACGAAATGCCGACAGGGGTGGACCTCTACGGCGGCAAAATTGGCACGAGTGTGAGCACCACCCACCAGACGTTCGAGTTATTCGACGACGGTTCGACCACAGAAAACGTAGTATTCGTCTTGCGTTCGGATACAACGGGGGAGTCTAAAGCAATCCGGATAAAAGCTATCAACGGGTGGGTCGACCTTATCGACGATATTCCGACGATATGATTATATGCAATAAGATAAAACGCCGCGGTATGACCATAATGGAGGTTCTGATAGCTATGGCTATCTCGGCCGTGGTTCTCACTGGAATCGCCGCTTTGATAATCGGTTCGGTTAGAATTAATAATATAACCAACGACCGGCGGGAAGCCGCGGAATTGGCGGAAAAAAAGATTGAAGAACTGCGGAGAATCGGTTTCAGCGCTTTAGCTTCGGGAGCCGATACGGTCGGTAGTTATACCAGAGAATGGGTAGTTTCCGAAATCTCGGGCAAACCGAGAATCAAATACATCGAAGTAACCATAAGATGGAACGACTCTAAAGATAGAGAACACGTCGTAGTTTTTAATACTACAATCTATAGAAATGCGTATCCATACAAGTCATAAATCGGGCTTCTCGATGATAGAATTATTGATAGCCGTTGTGCTATCTTCGATAGTATTCCTCGCCGCGCTGTATGTTCTCAAAGGTCAACGGACGACATATATAACGCAACAGGCCAAAACCGAAGCGCAAGAGGCGGTGGAAAGGGCTCACGGCGAATTGTTAGATAAGATTCGCGTGGCAGGCTATCAGATACCGCCGGATGTCGCGGCAATCGTGCCGTATTACGTTCCCGATGGTCCCGACTCTATTAAGGTTGCAGCTAATTACGAGAATTATAACGCGCCGTTACGGAAGTCGATTAACCCCAACGCTCCCAAAATCGAGGTTACGAAGGCTACAACGCCTCGTTGGCGTGGTGGGACGAATGTGATGGTTCGCAAGATTTCCGGCGATACTATCTACACTTGTTGGACCGGTGTAGATACTATTATCGAGAGACCGCTGCATTATGAATTCTGGTTGGCCGATTCGAACAAAATTTTTTATACTTTCCCCGAAAGCAGCCGCGTAACCACCTTCAACAGTTATACTTATAAAGTCGCTACCGACGCCGAGGGAATCCCGTATTTAGGTATGAGGATAAACGACACCGATTCGCTATATCGCCTGATAGACGGTGTCGAGGATATTACTTTAACCTATGAGACGAGGGGGGATACGACCGACCGGAACACTATGCCCGACGATTCACTCGGTTATATATATGCAGTAAATCTCGAAATAAAATGCCGTTCGACAACGCAGGATTTCACGCATACGGATACATTATATAACGACCATTATTGGCGCACGGAATTAAAGTCTCAGGTCGTTGTGCTTAACCTCGCTATCGAGCGGCGCTAATCCAGTCTAACTTCCTTCCAATATGAATGTCGATAGAACGGTCCTATTCGGCGTTGTTATTCTGGCTGTAGTGGGTCTTCTAATTATCGTTTTCGTCTTACCCACGAAATCAGGCGAGACCGAAAATAAGCCCGAACCCGCGCTCGATATAGGGAATATAATCGACGAGGCCGTAACGACTATCGAGGAAACGCCGGAAAAAATCCCGACTCCGGTCGGCAACACAACAGGTGCTGTCGATACGCCTTTAATAGCTCCGAGAGACCTTGCCGATAGGTATGCGGAAGACCTCAAACGACAGAGGGAAGAGGTAACCACAATGATAGGAGAGGCTATCGATACTTCTGGAGCGGGAGAATTAACCGACCGGGAAACTACAGTGGTTACAAGTCCCGTATCTGAAGAAGATGATAGAATAATTATAGAGGAGGCGCTCGCTCAAGAACAAGAAAAATGGGAGAACTTCGTCGAAGAACTCCAGAGCTGGGTGAATATTGGCCGTTCCGCTTATCAAAGCCGCGCCCGCGCCGAGGAAATACGGAATCAAGCCAGACAAATATACGAGGATACGCCGGCAGTCGACGAAGTATATCCCGACCCGGATAGAATAAAAGCGTGTATGACCCGCCGTGCCGATTTGATGATGGAACTCGCAAACAGGCTTAGCTCGACAAGAGGGAACGACCGAAAAATAAGCATATTAATTAAAGACTTAGAAGACTACCGAAAAAAGCGCGTAACCGAGACAGAATAAAGGCGGCATTCAGAACATCTCTGCGTCGAGAATATCCCCGTTCTTTCCTCGGAATTTAATCCATCATAGCGGCAACCCGTCGGGGCATACGCCATATCGTTCGGATTTCTCGGGACGCGCGAGCTAATTCTCGGCTGCCACCTTCTGAAAATTTTCATTGACACCTCGAGAACGGAAAACCATATTGGCACAATAGATGTTAATAAAACATCGATTTGAAAATTACAACCGAAAAGAACGGAGTAGAAATGAAAAGAATATTGTTAGCGATTCTGTTGGTCGCCGTATGTGTTTTCGGCGAAGCTGCGGCAGCAAAGGTCTCAACCGACGATATCGTAAAATACGCAAACGCTTTTGTGGACTCGGTCGAAAACGAAGCGACGCTAAAACAGATACTTATGGAACGTGTGGTCGAGAACTTCGGTGTCGATAGAAATTTCGCCAGCGAGGCTATCGACGAATATTTCGCCAAAAAAGAGGTGATATTCGAGGCCAAAAAAATACTAAAACAACTCTGGGTCGCGAATATTGTTTATTTCGAGGAATTCGGTAAAAGCCCTCAAACGATGAAAATCGGTAGCGACCAGTCGAACTGGCCTAAAGGTTTCACGCTCGACCCTGGGATATTCAGCATTCAGATGTATGAATTTTATATCGAGAATAATTGCGGCGCAACCGCCAGGCCGGTCGCAGAGGGCTACCCGTTCCTTCGTATCGACCCAGACGGCAACCTTACGAGCGAATAGAGATTTAGGATTGCGGAACGCGGAATAGCGTTACAGGTCGTTTCATCCGTTCGAAATAATATGAGAGTGGTGGCAAAAACGCCGCTCTTTTTGCCGGAATCGATAGTCGATAACCTATTTTCTGGAGTTTTCTGTCGCATCGATAGCCTCGCTGTCGGG
>QNEE01000159.1 GCA_003645085.1 bacterium
CTATCGTAACGTCTATAATCAGCAGGTCGGCGGGGAGCGCCTTTTCCGCGGCTCGATGGTATATCGGGTTCGGGTCGCCACAGCAGACGATTATACACGGCGCTTTCGACAGCCATCGGTTGATGACGTTCAAACCAGCGGGCACGGCTTTTGCCAGTTTCTCGATAGTCTCCTTCTCCCGGACCACTATGAAACGCCACGGCTGGGTATTATTGCTACTCGGCGCGACGCGGGCGGCCTCGAGAACGGCCGTTATCTCCTCGTCGGTAACCGGCCTATCTGAGAACAGCCTGACGCTCCGGCGGGAAAGTAGTATTTCTTGCAGGTTTTTCATACACTAAAAATAGTAGATTATCGCCTGAAGGCAAAAGGAAAGTTTTCGCTAATCCATTTTTTCCCGAGTGTAGTTCATAGTCGAGCTAGCCGTGCCGCCTGTAATAATGCTTTGCAATTTATCCGATTGCCTATCGTTTTTTATCGCTCGTGGAAAAGTGATATTGGCCATAAATTGAAATCGCAAATTCGCAAAAGAGGAAAAATGCGTTCGTTTGTTTTCTATACGATTATCGTTGCCATGATGGTTACATCACTGACCGGTGTCGATTCCAAAATCGACCGGGTTACCGTTTTCCGGAGCCAAAGCTACATAGGAGGGCCGGAACGCGGTATATTCAACTGGAAAATCGAGATAGAGAAAGGTCAGAAAGCGACGGTCGAGGTCCGCTTCATAGTCGAATACTCGAAAGATTTGAATATACAGGGGTTGTAAAAAGGTGCCGAGTATTTATAGGTTGTATTAAAACCGTCATTACGAGGGAGTGTAAACGACCGAAGCAATCCCATATAACGAGATTGCTTTGCTACGCTTGCAATGAAGTGATTTCAAGTATTATTATTAAAAATCGGTGATTTCTATCTTTTTCATTGACATTACTTGGCGATTTTCGTATATTGCCAAGTCGAAGTCGAATATGAATATTAAAACACGTGCAAAATTGGAAGCAAGAGCCAGAATTATCAAAGCGCTTGCCCATCCGACGAGGTTGTTTATTGTCGAAGAACTCGATAAAAAGGAGTGTTGCGTCCGCGAGCTTACGGAGATGATAGGCGCCGATATGTCCACCGTATCTAAGCATCTTGCGGTTTTGAAAAACGCGGGTATCGTTACAGATGAAAAGCGTGGTTCACAAGTTTTCTACAAGCTGCGGGTTCTGTGCATTCTCAAGTTTTTCGGATGCGTTGAATCGGTATTGCGGGTTTCTGCCGAGGAACAACTCGAGGCGACAAGATAAACCGCTCGTTTTTTTAGGATAAGTTTGGCTATTTTACCAATTAACCATTACCTATCGTTGTTTCTTAAATGACTCCTGTAAAATTCCTCGCAAATGTCATTTCGAGGAGCGAAGCGACGAGAAATATTCTGAATGACAACGATTTAAGATTTCTCGCTTCGTTCGAAATGACAGAGAATAGAACTCGAAATGACGAAATAATTTGGTTTCTACAGGACACACTGTTTCTTAAGTGAAACCTGCAAAATATCCAGGATTTGTATTTTAAATTTGGACGAACCAAACCCACAACTTTAGTCGTGGGGCGTTAATAGCCAGTTGGATAATGGGTTAGCCACTTTAGTGGCTTTTTGGGGAGAGAGCAATTTCAATCACTTTTATGGAGAATTACAATTTTGCAGGAGTCATTGTTTCTTAATAAAAAGGAGAAAGCAATGGGAAGAAAAACGTTTCTATTATCCCTTATATTAGTCGTGCTTCTTTCGCAAGCCTGTGCGGAAGAAACCGTTGAAGCATCGCTAAAAACGCCGAAGAAGCAGACCATCGAAACCTACGAGGCCCTCGAAGATGCACTGTTATCGGGGAAACCAGTGGTTGCGCTTTTTCATACTACTAAAGGCTGTGCTTGCACGTTGAAAAGGTGTAAAACCTCTATTGTTCTTGTGGACGATTACATGGAATCGCTTGCCGCCGACTTAGCTTATGTGAGGGTAGATATTGGAATTAACCGGCAACAGGGAAAAAATTATAAGATATTCGGGGCACCTACAGTCGTATTCTTCGATTCCGCGGGGAATGAGGTAAAGAGATTAAACTCCTGGGAAATCAAAGTGGAGATAATCGACCCCATACTCTCGGAGATTTCCAAATCGGCGAATGAACCGAAAACCGAGAAGTAGGACGACAGAATGCTAACAAACTTTCTCGAAAACGCCGGTGAGATAATACATACCAATCCATGGCTTGCTTTTCTTGTAGTATTCATCGGCGGGTTGATGACCGCGGCAAACCCGTGTGTTATAGCATCGATCCCACTTGTGATGGGCTTTATCGGCGGGACGAAGGAACAAGCCGGAGTGAAGCGGGCACTGCTCCTCTCGCTGACATTCGCTCTTGGACTGGCCATTATGTTCACTATAATGGGGGTCGTAGCATCGTTAGCCGGTAGGCTGTTCGGCGATATTGGTGGACATTGGAAATATATCGTTGCCGCCGTGTGTTTAATAATGGGATTGCACTTGCTTGGTGTGTTCAAATTTCGCGTACCCGCACCGAGTTTTATTAAACCCAAGATAGGCGGTATAATTGCCGCATTTCTTTTAGGTCTTATGTTCGGGCTTGTCTCGGCGCCCTGCGCCGCACCGATTCTTATTCTCATCCTAACATTCATCGCGTCAAAAGGAAGTATCGTATACGGCGTATCTCTGCTTCTTGTATATTCGTTAGCCCATTGCATACTCATTCTCGTCGCTGGAACCTCGGTAGGTTTAGCGAAAAGCCTGCTCGAACACAAAGGGCTAAAGAAAACCAATTTCTGGATGCAAAAGATAGCTGGCGCATTGATTGTAATAGTTGGTGCGTATATTGTAATTTTCTAAAGGAGAAATGAAATGCTACAAATTAAAGTCCTCGGGGTAGGATGCCCCAGATGTCAAAGCCTCGAAGCGAACATATTTCAGGCTGCAAACAAGCTCGGTGTGCCCGCCGATATCCAAAAGGTTACAGATATCACGGAGATATCCAAACTCGGCGTTATGGCGACGCCGGGATTAATCATCAACGACAAGATTAAATCGGTCGGCAAAATCCCCAGTGTCGAGCAGATAATCGAGTTAATTAAAGAGGAAATGTAGCGATGAATTGGAAAACCGAGTGGAAAAAGCTTGCGTTAATCGTCGTGTGTTTTCTTGCGGCGTTTTACCTGCCTATCGGTTCCGGCAGCTTTGACAATGCAATTTTCGAGGCCTTACACCTAATCAAGTGGTATGCCCGCGAACACGTTCTGCTGTGTCTTATCCCGGCGTTTTTCATCGCGGGCGCGATTGGCGTATTCATCAGTCAAGCATCTGTGATGAAATATCTCGGGGCGAAGGCCAAGAAGGTGCTCGCCTATGGTGTCGCTTCCGTATCGGGGACTATCCTTGCAGTATGTTCGTGCACAGTGCTTCCTCTGTTCGCCGGGATTTACAATATGGGTGCGGGATTAGGTCCTGCTACTGCATTCCTATATTCAGGACCAGCTATAAATGTTCTCGCCATTATTCTGACAGCGCGCGTTCTCGGAATGGAACTCGGAATTGCTCGTGCCGTGGGTGCTATCCTATTCAGTATAGTAATCGGTCTGCTTATGCATTTTATTTTCCGCAAGGAGGAGCGGCAAAAGGCCGAGGCGCAAATGATGATGCCCGAAGCGCAGGTCAAGCGCCCGCTATGGCAGAATATCCTGTATTTCGCTTCGATGGTCGCTATCCTCGTCTTTGCAAACTGGGGAAAACCCGCCGAATCATCGGGTATCTGGTATATGCTCTATTCATCGAAGTGGCTCATTACCTCTGTGTTCGCCGTTCTGCTTGGAATCTTTCTCATCCTTTGGTTCGAAATAAAGTGGTGGAAAATCGTCCTAACCGCGATACCTGCCGCCGCACTATCTTTTATTTTTCCGCACGAGCCGATGCTCCCATTTGCGGTTGGCGTAATCGGGCTTTCCGTAATTACCAGCACCAATAAAGGCGAGACGGGCGAATGGTTCGGAAGCTCCTGGACCTTCGCAAAACAGATACTGCCCCTGCTCCTTTTCGGTGTTTTAATCGCGGGTTTTTTGCTTGGCAGGCCCAACCACGAGGGTATTATCCCGTCAAACTGGGTCAGCGGCCTTGTCGGCGGAAACTCGCTTTGGGCAAACTTCTTCGCTTCTATTGTCGGTGCGTTTATGTATTTTGCTACCTTGACAGAGGTGCCAATTATTCAAGGCCTTATCGGCAACGGTATGGGCAAAGGCCCGGCATTAGCGCTACTATTAGCTGGGCCGGCGCTTTCGCTCCCTAATATGCTCGTTATTCGCAGCATAATGGGAACGAGAAAAACGGTCGTCTTCGTGTTGCTCGTCGTTGTGATGGCAACGATAACGGGAATGATATACGGAGCTATTTTCTCTTAAAAGGAAGTCGGTTCAGGGATGAAATGAAAGAAAGGCAAGCACGGAGGCCTGCCCTTACGGGACGAAAATTATAACATAGGATTGTGGGGTCGAGGTCTGTGACCGAAGGAAATCCTCAGGGCCTCGGTCGTATTCATTACAGTGCTATTATAGCTTCATCTTCTCCGCGAGTTTCTTCACCGTGTTCATCATCTCTGCCGCGGTCGTGCTTTCCTTGTGGTCGAGAATATACGGCTTACCGATGTCCGATGCGGCCATTAACTCCGGTTCGAGCAGGAAATTACCGAGGACATCGAGGCCCATCTCTTTTGCCGCTTTCTCACCTCCACCGGTTTTGAATATATCGGTGCGCTTACCGCAATGCGGACATATAAATCCGCTCATATTCTCGATAATCCCAAGAACCGGTATTTTCAATGTTTTTGAGAAATTCACCGTGCGTCGTGCGTCGGAAAGCGCGACGTCCTGCGGTGTCGAGACTATTACCGCGCCGTCCATCTCAGGGAGACGCTGGATTATGCTGAGCGGCTCGTCGCCGGTGCCGGGAGGCGAATCTATCACGAGAATGTCCAGCTCGCCCCAGTTTATTTCGCTCAAAAACTGGTCGATAGCCTTCATTTTCATCGGACCGCGCCAGATAACCGGCGTGTCTTCCGGCGGCAGAAGCGACGCCATAGTTACAATCTTGATACCATCCTTTATAACAGGTTCGATAGTGCTGTCTTTCCTGCCGACGAGCGGCTGGCCCTCGATACCGGCCATCTTGCCGATGCTCGGCCCGTGGATATCGATGTCCAGCAGGCCGACTTTATGGCCGAGATGCGCGAAACCGTAAGCCAGATTTACCGCCACCGTCGATTTACCGACTCCCCCCTTGCCGGAAAGCACGAGTATTTTGTGCTTTATCTTGTTCATAGCCTCGCGGATAGCGAACTGCGTTTCGACATTCTTTTTTTGCACATCGCTTTGCGCCGTTTGTTTTTGTCCTTCACGCATATTTCCTCCAGTCTGATTTGTTTTTAAAAGAAGGTTCTATTATGGTGATTTTCCGATATATTGCAACGGAAAAATAAAAAAGGGGGAAAATCCCCCTCTGGTGAATCAATATAAAGATAGGAAATAGAATTGCAACAAAAAACCCGATGTATAAGCCACAAATTCTAACTAAATTCTGATGACCTGACGTCTGGTGTCAATCGCGCCATTCACGGTGCGCCTTATTCTGTATTCTCGATTATACATTATAAATTATACTCACCGTTCCCGACATCAATTTCGCCATTTTCTACCCAAATTCCATTATTCCCGGGTACTTTCACCCAATCGAGTTTATTTGAGTTACAAGAGATTGCTGATTTTTATCTTGCAAAACAGTTTCATATAATTTAGATTGTCCTCACAATAAATTAGATAAGAAGGACAATGTGAAAGCAAACCCAAAAATACAAAATTCATTATTAAACGGCTTCATGAAAGAAGTCCCTGAAAACGTGTTTTTAACCAACATAAGTAAGACTATCGTTTTCGCGTGCGCGTTCGGCTATCGAATCCAAGTCCGGCGAGATGAAACGGTGGAACGGGCTCAGACGCGCTATTTATCGGGGTATCAACCGTGTCAGGTGGCAGGTAATCCTGACTGTTCTCGCTGTCAATATGAAGCGATTATTGGCGATTTCGGCCCAATCGACAGTAGTTCTGTCCGGCAACGCTCGACTGGTTGTTTTGGTTGTCATATAACAAGAAAAATGAAGAATAACGGCAAAACGGAGCCGGGAAATGAAC
>QNEE01000160.1 GCA_003645085.1 bacterium
ATATGTGATTTTTATATAAATGGAAATTAAAAAATCGGATTTTCGATAAGAAATTTAGGTATAATTCGATATTCGAGTTAGCCTTTATAACGACACTGTCAAAAAGCTCTCGCCGAACGTCCTTTTCGAGAAACAAATAATCCATCATTGCTATCAATTGTCTCGGTACTTCGGGAATAAAACCCGTTCGGCTTTTGTTTCTAAAAGTTGATTAGAAAATATAAATTTTAATATACGGTTTTCGTTGCCGAATTCGACCCCCTAATTCGGATGTAGTATTTTCTGGAGCCGAGAGCCTTATCGGGTCGCCATATCAAGGACGTTGGAGGCAATCGCGTTCGATATTTCCGCCGATTTGCTCCCGTAAATGGAAATCGTTACCGATGAACTAAACCGATTCGGATACGCGAAGATGGATATATCCTCCGGTCTCGCGGAAGGCGACTCGCCGATTGCCGCGTTGTCCGTAGAATCCGTTTTGATAACATAAACATAGACCGAACACGCACCGAAATAGGGCGAATCGGTGTATCCAGCGACGATATAGTCGCTGCGAGTGTTTGAGTGACCGAATATCCAAGGCCCTCACAGCATCCGCCATAAGCCATCTACCAGCCGGCGAATAGCGGGCAGTGCATTAAAACCACAATAGAGTATAATACTGTTCTTTCGTGCACTTCTTTCGGTCGTCGCGCTTATATAAAATATAAAGGAGACGATACCCTTATGCAATTAATAAAAAACCATCAACACAGAAAAAAGGCGGATTGTAGAGGCGAGGCACGCCTCGCCCGCAGAGTAGGATAGAATAACACAGGCTACGAAATATTAAATCGAGTATCTTGTAGAAGATTACCAGGGCTGGCGCGAGGGTGGGGTTCTCGGCGTGGTTGGGAATCCGTGCGTCCGCAATAATATATTCAATAATCCTTATAAGGACGTAGCACGGAGCGTGACAGCCCACGGTAACGACACAAAAAAGCCACAACAGAACGAAACGAGAAAGTCCTCGAAAACAGCCGTTAAGGCGCGGTAATCGCGGAAAAACCATAGGTTGGATATTCTGGTTACCTATACGAAAGAATAATTACCACTACGAGTGTGACGAGAAGAACGACCCAAATACCGATAGCGCGTCCGGTGGCCTTGTTGGCGCGGTCGGCCTGCCACCATGTCAACGGGCGGACACCTTGTGCGAGGAACGTTATCACACCGGAGAGGTTGACGCATATCAGATTGGTGAGAAGCAAAAGTAGCGCGCCCCAGGCACAGTCGAAATGCCCCGAACCGACGAGCAAACCGAGCACTACGAGCGGCGGCAGAAGCGCCACTGCAACCATCACGCCGACGAGCATAGTCGAAACCCCGGTGGTGAATGCTAATGCTCCCGCGCTTCCCGAGGCCAGCGCCAGAGCGATATCGCCGAGACTGACCTGCGTTCGCGTGGCTATCTCCCTGATAGTCGGGTCGATTTTCAGGATTACGCCGATAACCACAGACAAGAAGAGTGCCGTAAAAAGCCCGGCGACATTCGCCTTAAAAGCGTCTTTTGCGAGCTTGAAATCTCCCAATGTGGTCGCAAGCGATAGACCTACATTAGGCCCAAGAAGCGGGGCAATAACCATAGCGCCGATAATCGCCGCGACATTGTCCTTGAGAAGCCCGATTGCCGCGACTATAGTCGATAGGACAACGAGCGCGATATACGGGTAGTTCAGGTTTACAGCCTCGGTTATATCGGCGTATAGTTCCTCCCGGCTGACGCGGGATTTCGGTCTTGTTGATTCCGTTTCGCACTTCTCCAAACCTTCCGGTTCGGGCTCCGGTTTTTGCGGGCGCGGTATCGAGGCCTCCACCGGCAGGATAATTATTCGGAAGCCTTCGACGCCGGAGAGCTTTTTCTCCAGCAGGTCGAGAATCGGTTCGCTTTCCTCGGCGGAAACCAGAACATCGACATGCAGTTGCCGCCCCGCGATTTTCTCGCTCCAGACACCGAGTGTAGGATGTTTGGCGAGAACCTCCACGACACTCTCTTTAAAGTCGTTCGGAACGTATATCTCGATAAGGCGAATCGGCATAGGCTATCGTATAGACTCGGTTTTAATAATTAAATCAAACTAAAAATATATCCGAAAGCAAGGGCGAAAACGCTGATACTAGTCAGATAGAATATAAGCATCTTATTGCCGAATTGCGATTTTATTACGAATATAGTGCCCCAGCTCGTTACTGGTCCGGCAATAAGCAAAACCATCCCCGCACCGGAATTCATTCCATGAATAATCAGCGCGTGAACCAGCGGGACGCTCGCGGTCGAGCAGATATACATTATTATCCCGAAAACGAGAGAGAATGCATATCCCCAAAAACCGCCGAGATACCGCCCGACAAACCATCCAACCGGATTCAGCGACGCTATAACAGCCGCCAGAACAAGCCCGACAATTATCTCAATACCGATATCTTTCGGCATATCCACAAAAGCGAACCGCAAAACGAATAGAACCTTTTTCCAGATTGAGGGCGTAAATTCTTCCTTTGCTAAATAGTCTTCGGACTTCGCCTTAAATTTCGCCATACATCGAGCCGAGCAGAAATAAACTATTCCGCCGTTGTATTGGAGCTTCAACTCACTGTTTTCGGAGACCTTCATACCGCATACCGGGTCGATATAAAATCTTTTACCGGTATCGCACGGTTTATCGCAACAGCATACAGGCCGTGCGTTTTCTCCGGCCCGAAATCCGAAAATATTAACGAGCAAACCGATAATAACGCCCATCAAAATTACGGCGAAAAAGATAAACGCGGCGAATTCGATACCGAGCAACGAATACGAAACTAAAAGCGCGGAAACGGACGTCGCCGGTGTCGCTACGAGAAACGCTATCACCGCTCCCAGTCGGGCGCCTTTTTGCCGAAGGCTGACCGCGACCGGCAGCGACCCGACACAGCAGATAGGGAGAAACGTCCCGAGGATAGTAGCGAATAAAAGTGGTTTTATACCTTTGCTGCCCAGATGCTTTTCGATAAGCGGAGCAGGGACGAATTCGTGCAATATGCCGCTCAGAAGAAACCCCGCTGCAAGAGACGGGAGAACATCGACGAGATAATGTCCAAGGACTTTCAGTATTTCGATAAGAATTCCCAACGGTTTCCCCGGCTAAAAAAAACGCGCCCGGCCGGATTCGAACCGGCGGCCTTCGGCTCCGGAGGCCGACGCTCTATCCAACTGAGCTACGGGCGCCTGTAAAAATATCTTTAATGGACTAAATGTCGATATCTATATACTGCCATTTAACTGAATCGCCGTCGATAGTAAGGATACCGTAAGAACCACGATTTGAATTAAGATTACCGCTGACCGCGCCGGGGTTCAGCATCCTGACATTACCTATAATTTCGTCGTGCGGGAGGTGCGAATGCCCAAATATTATAATATCCGGAGTAAGATTAGCCTTATAAAACGCTTTCCGAACTTCTTTCGCTAATCCAACCGGCGGCCCCCAACCGTGAATCACGCCGATTTTTAAGCGCTCGATTTTAAAAAATAATTCGCCCGGCAATTGTGATGATACACCGACCTCATCCATATTTCCGCAGACTGTTTCGACTTCTCCGGCAGAGCGTAACGCCTCGAGCGCTTCGACATTTGTATGGTCGCCGGCGTGGATAATCAGGTCGAAATCCCGGAGGCTTTCGAGCAGACCCTCCGGATACGCGGATATTCGCTGACCCACGTGAGTATCCGATATTACCGCCACCCTGGTGCTCATCGAAGTTACTTCTTTTTCTTGTGCCGGTCTCTTTTTCTCTGCTTTTTGCGCTTGTGTGTGGCTATCTTTTTACGTTTTTTCTTTTTGCCGCATGGCATACAATCACCTCCTCGCGGGCGGCACACCGATAGGTGTATTTGTTTCCAAAATTCGGTCTATTATATAGATATAGGCATATCCGCGCAAGGTTTTTTTAGTTATATCTCGTTTCTTCTATCGTCTCGATTCTCAAAGACTCCAGAATAGCGATTTATATAACGCATAATATTTTGAGTAGTAATTTATTATAATTATTTTTAAATAGCCCATTAAAAGGCGGGCTGTCACGGTTTTTACATTGTCCGATAGGCATTGGAATATGCTATTTTCGGACGCAAAAACTCCCTACCGATATCCACCCATTTTTTATTAGAAACTATTCTTCTAATTCCCGCCTTGACACCCGATAAATGCGCAAATATATTGTCTCGAAATGAAATCCAGCGGTAAAAATATGCCGAAAGTCGGTGGTCAGGCGGTTATCGAGGGCGTGATGATGCGTTCCGGCGAAACAATCGCGACCGCGGTCCGCCGAAAAAACGGCGAAATAGAAACCCGCATCGAGACAAAAATACCTTGGTCGAAACGGAACAGGTTTCTCGCGCTGCCCATAATCCGCGGCGCGTTGAATTTGGTCGAAATGCTGGTTATCGGGATTTCAGCCCTGAACTGGTCGGCAGAGATAGCCGACGCCGACGAGAAAGCCGCCGCCGGAAAAGAATTTAAAAAAACAGCGACCTGGCCAGCGATGTTCATCGGTCTCGTTCTGGGGGTTGCGTTGTTTGTTCTTTTACCGCTTTTGATTTCAAAATTATTCGGTCTCGAGCGCCACGCGTTCACTTTCAATCTGGTTGCCGGTTTCGTGCGAATGGCGATATTTTTCGCATACCTTATAGCTATCAGTTTTATGCCGGATGTCAAACGGCTTTTCAGCTATCACGGCGCGGAGCACAAATCGATTTTCGCGTTCGAGCACGGCGAGCCGTTGACAACCGCCAACGCGCAGAAATATAAAACGCTCCACCCGCGCTGCGGGACGAGTTTTCTGTTGATAGTCGCGGTTGTAGCAATTCTCTTTTTCGCCGTCGCCGACTCGATTTTTGCTTCGATAATCGGATTTGTTCCGCATATAGTTGTCCGATTTGTTTTTCATTTATTATTGTGGCCGCTTCTGGCGGGGATTTGTTACGAGGTCCTCAAGCTGTCGGCAAAATTATCGAATAAATATAAATGGGCGAAACTGTTAATTCTGCCCGGATTGGCTATGCAAAAAATCACAACTTCCGAGCCGGATGACGATATGCTCGAGGTCGCACTCGTCGCACTGAAAGAGGCTGTCGGCCCGATGAATAGCTCTGAACTTATGACACAAAAATAATGGATTTGCCGCTCCCCCGAAAGCAAGAATCCGGGGAAGAGTGAGGGGCACTTTTCCCTTAACCTATTAAACCTTAATGTTACTAGACAAACTAAAAAAACTTCGCCAGCGATACAAAGAGCTTACCGAGGAGCTTTCCCGGCCGGAGGTTCTCTCCGACCCGCGCAAAGCATCACAACTCGGCAAAGAGATGCGCAGTATCCATGAGACTCTCCCGCTAATCGAGGAATACGAGGAAACGCTCGAGGCTATCGACGAGGCGGAGATTATAATCTCGGAGAACGGAGACGCAGAGCTCGTCGAGCTAGCGCGGGACGAACTCCCCAGGTTACGCGAAACGCGCGATGAACTCGAGTATCGCCTCACACTCGCGCTTATCCCGCCCGACCCGAACGAGGGGAAAAACGTCATCGTGGAGATACGCGCGGGCACCGGCGGCGAGGAAGCCGCACTGTTCGCCGGTGACCTTTTCAGAATGTATAGCCATTTGGCCGAACGCAAAAAGCTCAAGCTCGGCGTCCTCGACTGCAACCCGACAGAACTCGGCGGGTTCAAAGAAATCGTGTTCGAACTTCGCGGCGAGGAAGCCTACTCCTCGATGAAATTCGAGTCCGGCGTCCACCGCGTTCAACGTGTCCCGGAGACGGAATCCGGCGGGCGGATACACACCAGCGCAGCGTCGGTCGCTGTTCTGCCGGAGGTCGAAGATGTCGATATCGAAATAAACGAGGAGGACCTTAAAATCGACACATACCGCTCCTCCGGCGCCGGCGGACAGCATGTCAACAAAACCGAGAGCGCGATACGCATCACGCATATCCCGACCGGCATCGTGGTAACCTGCCAGGACGAGAAATCGCAGCACAAGAACAAAGCCAAGGCGATGGTCGTTTTGCGAAGCCGCCTTTGCGCCGCCGAACAGAAGAAAGCCGAAGCCGAACGCGCACAATCGAG
>QNEE01000161.1 GCA_003645085.1 bacterium
AAATAAAACATACTAGTTTTCGGTTTACTTTAACGGACTTATACGTTTGGGTAACAGAATATGAACCCGCAAGAACAACTCGAAATACTCAAGCGCCGCACAGTCGAGATAATACCCGAGGAGGACCTTCTGGTTAAACTGGAGCGCTCTGTTCGGGAGAATAAACCACTCACAGTAAAACTCGGCTGTGACCCGAGCCGACCCGATTTGCATATAGGTCACGCCGTTGTCCTTCGGAAGCTGCGCGATTTTCAAGACCTCGGTCATCAGGCGGTTCTGGTCGTGGGAGATTTCACGGCTATGATAGGAGACCCATCGGAACGGAATGAGACCAGACCTCAGCTATCTTTCGAGGAAACGCGCGAGAACGGAAAAACGTATTTCGAGCAGGCCTCGGCTATTCTCGACCCGAAAAAAACCCGAATTGTCTATAATTCTGAGTGGCTCGGGAAGATGTCTTTCTCGGATGTTATCCGGCTGGCGAGCGCATACACTGTCGCCCGGATGCTCGAACGGGACGATTTCGAAAAACGCTATTCCGCAAACGAACCAATCGGGGTTCATGAGTTTCTATATCCGCTGGCGCAGGCTATGGATTCCGTCGCTCTTGATGCCGATATCGAACTCGGCGGCACCGACCAGAAATTCAATCTGCTCGTTGGCCGCGATGTCCAGCGCGAATACGAACAAGAACCGCAGGTTATAATAACGCTTCCGCTGCTCGAGGGCACCGATGGTTCCCGCAAGATGAGTAAGTCGTTCGATAATTATGTCGGCTTGACCGACCCGCCCGTCGAGATGTTCGGCAAATTGATGAGCATCCCGGATACGATGATAGTCAAGTATTTCGACCTGGCGGCTTTTGCCGATAAATCGAAGCTCGAAGAAATCCGCGACAAGCTCGCCGATAGTTCCGTCAACCCGATGGAACTGAAAAAAGAGATGGCGCGCGAGGTTATCGAAATATATCATTCAAAAAAGGAGGCTTTGGCCGCGCAGACCGAGTTCGAACGCGTTTTTAGCAAAAAACAGATGCCGAAAGATATCCCTGTGGCAAGATATCGAGCGGGGTCGGAAATCGGGATTATCGACATTCTCCGCGACAACGGGCTCGTCGAATCCGGAGGGGAGGCCCGCCGGCTAATCGACCAGGGCGCCGTAACGGTAGATAGTGAAAAGATAGAAAACTGCGAATATATACAGGAGATTAGCCGGCCGGTTGTTATCAAGGTCGGTAAGAGACGGTTTCTCAAAGTAGAACCGGACAATAGTAAGTAACGGGGGTTTTAGATGTTACGCATAAATACGATTCTATTTCTGTTTTTGCTCGCCGCCGGGGGTTTTGCTGATATGGCTGTAACTACGGCAACACAGGACCAAACGGCTCCTTCGGCAGCGGGTATGGCGAACAGAACGTTTGTCGCATGGACGGACGCCCGCGCCGGAACGGGGAACAAAAATATCTACGGCAATATAATCGACACCGATGGGACGCTTATCGGAACGGATATTCCGCTATGTGTCGATGGCGCGCAGCAATACGACGTTGGAACGACAGACGGTGCGAAGTTCGTGGCCGCTTGGGTCGATGAACGTTCCGGTAATCCGGAAATCTATGCGAGGCAAATCAACAACGATGGCACCACTCCGATAGCCGAGTTTCAGGTTACGAGCACGACGAATACTAAATCCCATACCAAGGCGAGTAATGTCGGTAACGATATCCTTATCGTTTTCGAGGAGGCGGGCACGGTTCGTAAAATACGCGGACATCGGCTTTCGTGGGGAACACAATATAACGCAACCGGCTCGACATTCGATATATCGGGCAATTACGACGCTTGGACCCCAGATGTCGCCGGCGGCTCGACGGATTTCCTCGTAGTCTGGGTCGATACACTGATGGGCGCGGTTATCGGCCAGAGAGTCAACACATCCGGCACTTTAGTAGGAGATACGACATATCTGGCGACCTATTCATACCCGTATTATCCGCAGAGACCCGCTGTCGCGTGGGACGGTTCGCAGTGGTTTGTGGTGTGGCATGTATTCGTATCGACCTCTATGAACGTCTATGGTAGATACGTAAATTCGAGCGGCGTAGCCACTGGTTTAATTTACGATATTGCAACCGGAAGCCAGAACTGTTCCTATCCCGACGTCGATTTCGACGGAATCGGTTACCTAATCGGCTGGCAGGACACGCGCACGGTATACGCGAATATATGGGGAAGGCGACTCAAAGGAACGACGTTGGATGCCGAAGAGGCTATTTCCACCGGCGATTTTAACGAAAATTTCCCAACAATCGCCTGGAACGGCTCTTATTTCGATGTCTGTTGGCAGGATTATCGCGGCACATTTAATTGGGATATATATACTAACCGTATGGACGCGACACCGTGGGACGGCCCGACCGCGACTCCGATACGCCCGACGGATATGGGCGCGAGTAGTTGTATCCGCCAGGAAGCGGTATTATATCTTTACGACTCTGACGGCATCAATACATCGACAATCGAATTCGACGCCAACGGCACGATTTACGATATTACCGACCCCGAATTAACATACAGCGACGATACACTCGAGTTTAATCCAAGCGCCGATTGGCCGGAGGGGGTTTGGATAACCTGCTGTCTTAATCACGCCGAGGATATGGGCGGTCTCGATATATTGTCCCCTGTTTGTTGGGATTTTATGGTCGATAGAACGGACCCGTTCTGGGGAGTGGCCGACCCCGCAGATGGGGACACCGCCGGTTCGGGCGCGATACCCGTCTCTATCGAAGCCGACGATGCCGGCTGCGGTATCTCGACCGACAGTATGGGATTTCAGGTTGAAGGAAGTTGGTATTTCTACGGCGCATCCGCGGCGGTTAGCTGGGACGGTACCGAGATGCATTTCGACCCGGGCGCCGAGGGCATATCGTTCGAACCAGATTCGCATTATACGGTTTGCGCGACTGTCGGCGACAACGCCGAATACTGCGCCCCGAACCAGATAGATACCTGCTGGACTTTTTACACGAAGGGTAATAAAATTTACGGTTACGTTACATTATCCGGCGAATCGGACCACTCGGGCGCATCCGTCGAAGCCGCCTGGGGCGACAGCCTCTGGTCGGATATCACCGATATAGCCGGATATTATAGTATTCCCGGCGTTATGGCCGTTTCCGGAATTACCGTAACGGCGTCGAAAGCGGGTTTCAGCGATTCCAGCGTTACGGTCGATATGTCCGCCGGCGGCAACCATCGCGAGGATTTCACGCTTAATCCGACTCTGGCTATTTACGAATCCGATTTCGAGTCCGATAACGGCGGTCTGGATACTATCAGATTCCCACCATCATATCCGAACGACTGGCGGTGGGGCACACCTACAGACGGTCCAAGCGGAGCACATAGCGGAACCAAATGCTGGGGGACTATTCTAGATGGCGACTACCACAACCAAAGCAAGAGCCGGCTCGTTCTGGGCAAAATTTTTCTTCCTTTGGATTCTGCCCCAACCTTAAGCTGGTGGCAATGGTATCGGTTCCAGCCGGGAAACGCATCCGGCTATCACGACGGTGGCAACCTTAAACTATGGTTATCTTCGACAGACTCCGCTTTTTTAATACCGGACCGCGTATATGACGAAGAAATGAGCCAATGGAATAGACTTATCGCCTATCAAGATGCCTATGCCGATGACGACCGTGGGGTCTATTGGCACGAGGTAAGCGTCGACCTGACACCGTGGGAGGGCGACAGCGTTTATATAAGCTGGGATTTCGGCTCCAGCGGCAGTAATGTCGAATCGGGCTGGTTCATCGACGATGTCTCGATAGTCGTCGCGCCGCCCAATGTCCTCGGTTTCGAGATAAATTGCACGACGTGGACAGTGACAGCGCTGGCGCGCGGGGACACGATAATCTCCGCCGAGCCGGAGAAAATAGTTATCACAAATACCGGCGATGTCCCTATCGATATGGCTTTGCAGTGCGATACTATCGATTATTTCACGCTTAAAGATTCCCTGTGCTACGGTTGTTTAGGGTTATGGGGCATATTCAACGACCTGGCAACCCCCCCCGCTGTCGGCGATTTCGATACGGACGATTTTATTTCCTATGTCTTGCGCTACTCGGACTCCGACTCGTTCGGCCCCGGCGGGAACGATATATTCCCGCATATCGACAGCACGGAGAACCTGTGGTTCAGACTGGATACGCCGGCATCGTATCCAATCGATACGTTCACGATAAGGGTTCTACTGCAAGCGCGAGAGCATATCGAATAAGGCCTCTTATATTATAACCGGAAAAGTGAAAGGAATGTGCGAAGTGGTATAGGATACCACGAACTACAAACCGCAAACTACAAATTAAAAAAATGGAATATCGCGAGGAATACGACGGCAGCTATCTTATTCGGTTGCATAAGGGGGACGAGATAATATCGTCCTTGATATCTCTGGCGGACGAATTCGGTTTATGTGGTGCTACTTTCGATGGTATCGGCGCGGTCGATAAAGCCGAAATAGGTTATTTCGACACGGAAATGAAAGACTACGTGCGCGTCGAAATTTCCGACCAACGTGAACTGCTCTCGTTGAAAGGGAATATCGGGAGCGGCCCGGACGAGAAGCTAATAGTTCATGCGCACGTTATTCTCGGCGACAGAAATATGACCGTTATCGGTGGGCATCTTTTCAGCGGACGCGTATCGGTAACAGTCGAAATACGCCTCTTTCCCTCGGACGATATCCGCCGCGAACCGGATAGCGAAACCGGTCTTAATCTATGGGAATTGAATAGATAAGAACGTTACTATAGCTACAAATGGGAGTGACTATGCCGGTTTTAGAATTACTTTTCTGGGTGTTAACCGCTTTAGGTGTGGTTATTCTTACGATTGCGGGCTTTTTTCTTAAGCGCGGTCCTCGCTCCCGCCGGAGAAAATCCTGAGGCCCGAAGCTCGACCGGCGGTTGAATTCTTATAACCTCTTATACTATACATCAACGGTTTCTTGGCATTCTCGTTGCTTACCAATTACCGTTTTGAAAAATCCCGAAAGGAACCGATAATGGAGATTTGCGTAATCGGCGCGGGTTATGTCGGCCTCGTTACTGCGGTTTGTGTCGCCGAGTTCGGTCATAATGTCCGATGTCTCGATATCGACGAGGAACGTGTCCAGGCTCTCAACGATGGTCGCGTCCCTTTTTACGAACCGGGCCTCGAAGAGCTTATGCGAAAAAACGCAGCGAAGGGGCGGTTCGATTTTACTACCGATATTAAGGTTGCGGTCTCGGGCGCAGAGATTATCTACATCGCGGTTGGAACGCCGATGAATCCCGACGACGGCTCGGTGAACCTGGAATATGTCGAGTCCGCGGCGAGAGATATCGCACGGTTCCTTTCGCCCGGCGCTATTGTGGTCGATAAAAGCACCGTTCCGGTCGGCACGGCTCGCAAAGTTAAAAAAATCCTCGTCGAAGCCGGCGCGCCGGAAAACGTCCAGGTGGTCAGCAATCCGGAGTTTCTCCGTGAAGGCTCTGCTGTAAAGGATTTTATGGAGCCGGACAGGGTCGTAATCGGTGCCGATGAGGCCGAAACGGCGGAAATCGTCAAAACTATTTACGCGCCGCTTGTCGACGCTGGCTACGAATTTTTAATTACCAGTCCCGAGGCTGCCGAGCTTATCAAATACGCGTCAAACGCGTTTCTGGCCGTGAAACTGACCTTTATCAACGAAATAGCCCTTCTGGTCGATAAAGTCGGAGTCGATGTCCTCGACGTCGCCCGAGGTATCGGTCTCGATAGGCGGATTGGCGCAAAATATCTTCACCCCGGCCCCGGTTACGGCGGCAGCTGCCTGCCGAAAGACACCAATGGATTGCTGCATATCGCGCGCGATTTCGATTCGCGTTTGAGGCTCGTAGAAACCGCCGTCGCGGTCAATAATTCTCTGCGGGACGTTCTTGTTGAACGGGTCGAGAAGGCACTCGGCGGCTTGGACGGAAAACGAATATGCCTACTGGGATTGGCTTTCAAGGCCGATACCGACGATATCCGCGAATCGCCGGCCATTGCGCTCGCTAGGTTTTTTATAGACCGCGGAGCGCGGGTTATCGCATACGACCCCGGAGCCATGAATTC
>QNEE01000162.1 GCA_003645085.1 bacterium
GCTACAGTGTTAGCCTTTATTACGAAGACCCCGAAAAAGGCTGGCTCCGTGCTACCCCGGCCGTTCTTGTCGATGATAAGTTAAACGTAGGCGAGGAAAAGGAGATAGAGTTTAAGTGGTTGGCGCCGGATAGAGGACATTACCAACTATTCGCGAGCGTCGATGACGACGGAACTATGCTGCCGGTTTTGCGCAACCAGATTAACGAGATAGATGAACAGAATAATACCGGCGTTATCGAGGTAGATGTTTTCGGTCTCCCGAAGGGGTCTGTCGCGCCGGTGGAAAACAAGCTCGAGATAAGCCAGATTACACTGGTTCGTGAGGAAGAACCGGTAGTCCCGATTTTCTTCTTTGCGCCGGGTGACGACCGTGTCGACGAGCGGTTCCATCATTTGCAGAGTGTTCTCGGCAAAAGATTCCGCGAAAACCCCGATATCGAGATAGACCTTTATGGGTTTTACGACCCGGAATCCGACGGTGTAACCCCGACGCTCGGCGACAGGCTCGGCGAAAATAGGGCGAAAGCAGTGCGCAGCGTGTTTATGAGGTTCGAACAAATCGCCGCCACACGGATTCACATCAAGGACCCGATGTCTTACGATGCCAGCAGACCGCGCGCCGGGCTTCCCGAAGAGCATCAGCCGGAGGATGTGCCGCGTTCGATGGCCGAAAACCGGCGTGTCCAGATGGTTACGCGTGTTAAAGGTTTCGAGGATTGGAAACCGGTAATCTATTTCGACAAAGGTTCCGACCGTGTGGATGATGCCAGCCTTAACGAACTTAAGGCTCGCGCCTCCGATATAAGAGCCGTTATGGAACGAAATCCCGAGGTAATTTTCCAGATGGAAGGTTTCTGCACCGAAGCAGAGGCCACATCTCAAAGCAAATGGGTTAATCTATCGTTCGACCGCGCTTTCCGTGTTAAACAGAAAATGGGCGAGATACTCGGAGAGGATTTCGTGCAAAAATTCGGACGCAGGCTGTTTATCAAGGGCAACACCGACGAATACGCCGACCGTGGCAGAGTCGATATCAAGATAGATGGAGAAGGTCTGATTTACAGGCCGCTCGAGGGCCGTATGGCCGCAAAAGGTTACGAGCTTAATCAGGAACAGGCCAATTTCGTGCATATCACCAGCGATGTGGAAGCCGGAGTAGATACCTATACGGTTTCTATCGTCGACGCCGAAGGCAATCCTTTCCGTGTGCTCGCTGCAGGTCACGGTTCCGTTCCCGAGGGTGCACCTTGGGATTGGAAAGACGAGGACGGTAATCTAATAAACCCGTCCGAAGAATACTATTGCAAACTGGAAATACGCGATAAGCTGGGCCAGACTTTCACCACGATGTCCGAGCCTATTAACGTCCAGGTTACTAAACGTCAGCAACAGCTCGAGACTTTGGTTATCGTGGAGTTCTCTTTCGACGAGAAGATTTCGGAATCCGGATTCCTGGAAAGCCGTGTCGAATATGTAGCGAGACGATTTATCGAAAAAGCACTAGAACCGAAAATACGGCTTACGGCCGTTGTTTCCGGCCACACGGACGTTATAGGAATGGCGCACCGTAACCGCGAGCTATCCATTGCCCGTGCCCGCAAAGAAGAAGAAAACCTCCGTCGCTATCTTATATATTTATTGGGTCTCGGGGACAACGCCGAACTCAATGCTTGGTTACGTTCCCATAATACTACGCTCACCTCACAGGGTTACTCGGACTCCGAACCATATGTTATAACTAAATGGGTCGACGACCGTCTGGTCGAAGAGGAGATTGGCGATAACAACCTGCCAGAAGGACGCACAATCAACCGCAGGGTCGTTATCGATTTCTTGATGGAAAAAGAGGGCGTTCCCGCAGAGGAAGTTCCTCCGCAGTCTTCAATCGATTAAGAACGAGTCTTATAATAGGCAAAAAAATACCCCCGGCTTTCGGGGGTATTGTTTGTTGTGGAAATATAATTCATATTACTATAATATATCATAATTTTGTCCTTGACATCATAATGAAGCGTCTTTAATTTGTCTTAACCTTATTATATCGGGGTATAGCTATGCCCCGCAGTATTAGATTAGCAAGAAACAATAACCACAAAAGAATGGAGGGCGCGCGATGCAAAAGCACGCTGCAGTTGTTTTAGTAATGGCTTTCCTTATGGCTGGCGCTATTTTCGCACAGGGGGTTGCTATTACTCAACCGCTTAACGGTCTTATTACATCGGATGCGAACCAGAGGGTAACCTATGTTTTTGCGGACCCCTGGGATGTCGATGAAACGTCTATTGTTCTCAACGTTGACGGGGTCGATTATATAGTTGGAGACCCCGAGATAACCTGGACACTGTTGAACTTTCACTACGATGTGGACCCGGCGTGGACAGAGGGTGTTCACAACCTCGAAGTTAGCGCGGCTAACGACACTCTCGGTGACCCAATCGCCGGTATTCCTCTGGAAACGAACTTTACAGTAGATATCTCCGGCCCCTATCTAGATTCTCGTTCTCCGGGCACGGTCGGCGAGACGGAACCCTTTACCACTACCAATGTAGTCGAACCGGTTATAATCGACATAGTCGACGATTGGGGCTTTATCAATTCGTCTTCTATCCAGGTCGAGATAGACGGGGTTATATACGATGAGTTTAGCGCTGGCGTGTATCTGACAGTTATTCCCGGCGGGTATCGTTTCGAGTTCTACCCCGACAGTGCAGGAATCGAATGGGATGAGAACGACTGGGTCGAGGTCGAACTTCTTGCCGCCGAGGATAGCCCCGATTACGGCACACCTAACGGACTTCTTGCCAGTGCGGACAACGCTTTCGGCTTTTTCGTGGACGCCGACGGCCCGGAATCGTATCCGGTCTATCCTATTCCTTTCTTCAGGGAAATAGCCTACACGGGTTGTTCCGATATAGAACTTATCTGGCGTATCGAGGACGAAAACGCTATCGACCTTACGACCTTCGCGATTACTATAAACACGATAACTTACAATTGGGGCGATTACAGAATAGTGGTCGACACTATCGACGCGGTTGTTACGGTTATGGATACTTTCGTCGACCCGATTACCGGCGACACAACGTTCACTCCACTCGAGTGGGATGTTCTGGTCGCCGAATTCACATTCACACCTAATCCTTACTGGTATGAGGGCATAGTCTATACGATTTATCCGCCCACAGTGAACGATATTTACGGTAATCCTGCCACAGGTTGGTATTGGGGAGCGTATCCGTGGACTGATTGGATGCTGATGTTTGATAATACGGGACCATCGGTTAGCAATCCATATCCGGAACCCGCTTATGTAACCCGCGATACACAGGAAATTATTTCGTTCGATGTAACGGACACCTGGGGCGCGGTCAATCCGGTCGGATTGCACTTAATCATAGAGGCTTCCAGCGGTGGGACCTGGGAATACGCAACTTACTATTCCGTAACATATCCGGAAATTACATGGGACGGCACGACATATACGTTCTATCCGTCGATTGCGGGGATTACATGGCCGCAGGGCGATACTATCAGAGTTACCGTCTGGGATGTTATGGACTCTGTGGAATTCTGCGAGGGCAACCACATGGAGGGGCCTCCGTTTAGCTGGACCTTCTATGTTGCCGACGGCCCGATGGTGGGCGACCTTACGCCGGGCGACGACGAGTTCTCCAGTTGCCAGACGCAATTGATAGCTTTCGAGCTTATCGACCCGGACGGTATCGATGCATCCTCCGTCCTTTTCGAGGTCGAGGGATATGTGTTCGATATTACATACGAAACGATGATAATAGACACCTATTATATCGGCCCGATAATGGTTGTGGATACGACTTACTACTACCCGTTTTACGAGGAATCCCCCGGGAAATTCGTATTGGACCCGACGCTACTTCCGCCGGGTATGCTCGATTATACTGACGCTATGGAGGTCAACTGTGCTATTCTTGCCGCCGATGACGGTTGCGGTCACTCTCTGTGGGGCGGCGAATTTAACTGGCGCTTCTGGATGGACTTTTCCGGCCCATATCCTGGACCGACCTATCCAGCTGCCGGCGCCGTTGTCGGTGGACCGTATCCCGTATTCAGTATGGATATTTACGACGATGTGTGCGGCAGAATCGACCCGGCGGGGATAAACCTGCAGATACGCGGTGTCAACTTTAATCCGTTGATAGACCCGGGAGTTACGTTTATGGATATCCCCGGCGGCGGACGCGTTACTGTCGATACCGAGATGGAAGGGATGTATTACTCGCACGGTTCGATTGTCAATGTATGCCTTACCGCGGCCTATGATTATCCACACGAGCGTTGCACTATCTGGGGGAATATCGGAACGGGATTGCCGTATTGCTTTACTTTCACGGTCGATAATAACCCGCCGGTTCCGGCTATGTTCGAGCCGTTGGAGGGCGAAGTTTCGGCTTGCCAGTTGCAACCTATTATTATCGAGGTTACCGACGATTACGGTGTCGACCCGAGCTATTTCCAATTGATAGTGAACGGCATCGTTTATAACTGGGGCGACCCGAGACTCACCTGGGACGGCACCTATCTGACTTATACACCGACCTCGGCGTATCCGGAGGGCACGGTCGAGTGGTCGCTGGCTCGTGTAGGCGACGCCGCCGGTAACGTCGATGCATCCAGCCCGATAAGCGGTGCGACCTTTATCGCCGACTATTCGGCTCCACTTGTTATCTGGACCGAACCGAGCGACGACGAGTTGATTACGATTACGCCAGATTTCATCAAACTCGGTATCGATGACCCGGCCGGTGTCGATATTATGGCTACGCAGGTTACTATCGAGGTTTATGTCGATGAGACGACGCTTGTCGCGACCTATATCGTCGACGAGGCGACCTTCCCCGGCGTATTCACTTTCGACGATGTATCGAGCGAACTTTGGCTTGATATGGCTATCGCCGGTATAACATTCGATTATACTCTTTACAACCCGATAGTCGTAACGGTGAACTTCGCCGACAATCCGGATTATGTTTGCCCGGATGCCAACGCCGGCGATTATCAGTTCGATTTCGGTATAAACCCCGGTTGGGAAATCGAGTTGTCCTATTACCCGACTGGCGATACATTACCGCTAGATACGTATCACTTCGGTGCATACTACGACGCTACGGACGAGTATGACGACGGTTTGGACGAACTGGTTCCACCCGCTCCGCCTGACGAAACTCCACTCTCGTTCTTGACCCCGGGTGACGGGACAGCTTTGTCCGATGATTATCGCGGTCTCGATACGGAAAGCTGGGCATGGAGGATGTATACGGGCACGCAGGAAGGCTGCATATACTGGAACCCGGCGAACTTGCCAGCTCTTGGCAGCTTCGTAATCAACGGTATGGTCGATATGCGGACAGCATCCGAGTATTGTTTCGGGCCCGATGAAATAATAGAGATTAACGTAACCCGCGAGATAATGATGCTCGCATCCGGTTGGAATCTCGTCTCGGTGCCTGTAATCGCTGCCGACCCGGCAGTGGCTGCCGTATTCCCGATGGTCGACCCGCTCGATGTCTGGGAATATACCGGTGGAACCACGCCGTATGAGCACCCCACTGTCGTTCAGCCCGGACACGCCTACTTTATATTATATACACCCGGCCCGAGCGACCCCGACCCGATATACTTTAGCGTTCCCGGTGCACCTATAACCAGTTACGAACGGACAGTTCTCGGTGGTTGGCAAACACTGGGCAGTTGTTATAACTTCGGCGGAATCCTGTTTGCGGATATTGTCGACGTTCCGTCCGGGAGTGTCGACGACCTCGGGTTCTGGCTCGACCCGTTCGCGGGAACTTATGTTACTTCCGATGTTTTCGTTGCCGGTAAAGGTTACTGGAATTATATCGACATCGCTCCGCCGTTCGGAACTTGCGATATAACCGCTTCCAGCCGCGGCGGTGGCAGGAAAGCTATTCCGACACCGACAGAGGAGCCGGAATGGATGACCACTATAACATTTACCGACGAGACGAGCCGCGATATTACAATCGGCGGACTCGATATCGCTTCGGACGACTACGACCGCGGACTCGATATACTTGTTCCGCCCGCGCTGCCCGGCGCCGAATTCGATGTTTATATCC
>QNEE01000163.1 GCA_003645085.1 bacterium
AAGCAGAACGGGGTTGTTCGCGAGCGCGCGCGCGACAGCAACACGCTGTTTTTCGCCGCCAGAAAGCTCGTGTGGAAAAGACTTCGCTTTATGCGAAAGCCCCACCATAGCAAGAAGCTCGAAAGTCCGCTGTTTGATATATTTTCTCGGCTGGTTGGTTACTTTAAGCGCGAAAGCGATATTTCCGCGCGCCGTCATATCCGGTAAGAGTCGAAAATCCTGGAAAACGACTCCCAGTTTTCGCCGAAGATGAGGTATCTGCTCGCGAGTTATGCTATTCGAATTATAACCGGCGACCTCTACCACACCCGAATCGGGCCTGGTTTCCATATAGACAAGCGATAGAAGCGTGCTTTTGCCGGCACCGGAGTCCCCGACAAGAAATGCGAATTCGCCTTCGGCAAGCTCGAATCCGACCTCGGACAGCGCAACCCAATCCTTGCCAAACCGCTTCGTTACCTTATCCATCTTGAGGATTGCCATATACCAAAGATATTCCGCATTTATAGAAACGTCAAGCGGTTTGAGAGGGAAGCTCCCAAAAACGATTATAGCATAAGGGGGGCTTGATTCTAACTACCGATTATCGACTAGCGAATTTTATATTCGATTTTAAGAACCCAAAACCGACGACCCTCGATTACCATTCGCCCGTTTTCAAGTATTCGTCGATGGAGCGTGCTGCGACACGCCCGGCGCCCATAGCGAGTATAACTGTCGCGGCACCGGTAACGATATCGCCGCCGGCGAAAACCCCTTTTTTCGAGGTTCTTCCTGTCGTTTCGTCAACTACGATAGTCCCGTGTTTCGTAGTTTCGAGACCGGGCGTAGTCGCGGGAACCAGCGGATTCGGCGAGTTCCCGATTGCAACCACTACGGTATCTATCGGTTCGCGGAAATTGGAGTTTTCTATTGGGACCGGGCGACGTCTGCCCGAGGCATCCGGCTCGCCGAGTTCCATACGGATACACTCGATTTCTTTTACCCAGCCATCTTTGTCGGCGTGATAGGCAACCGGATTAGTCAGGAAATTGAAAATAACTCCCTCCTCCTCGGCGTGTTCGATTTCCTCGTCCCGAGCCGGCATCTCGGTTTTCGAGCGACGATATATAACAATCGATTCTTCGGCGCCGAGCCTGAGGGCGGTGCGGGCAGAGTCCATCGCGACGTTGCCGCCGCCGATTGTCGCGACGCGTTTGCCCTGCATTATCGGGGTATCGTATTCCGGGAAACGATACGCTTTCATCAGATTCGAACGGGTCAGGTATTCATTTGCTGAATATATTCCTTTCGAATTCTCGCCGGGGATAAACATAAACCACGGGAGACCCGCTCCCGTTCCGAGGAAAACTGCGTCGTATTCTGTGAGGAGTTCATCGACCGTTTTGGTCCGCCCGACGATGAAGCTGGTGATAAGCTCCACGCCGAGCTTCTGCAGATAATCGACCTCGCGGAATACGATTTCTTTCGGCAGCCTGAATTCGGGGATGCCATAGACGAGCACACCGCCGGGCTTATGCAGCGCCTCGAAAATAGTAATTTTGTGTCCGAGTTTTATCAGGTCCCCCGCGACGGTGAGTCCCGCCGGGCCACTGCCGACTATGGCGACCTTCTTGCCTGTCGGAGGCGCCGGCTTTGGGATTTCCGCTTCACCCTGCCTGGCTTCCCAATCGGCGATAAAGCGTTCGAGACGGCCTATCGCCACAGGTTCGAATTTCTTGCCGAGGACGCAGAATTTTTCGCACTGGTCCTCCTGAGGACAAACCCTTCCACACACCGCGGGTAGCAGGTTCTTTTCTTTCATTACCCGAACCGAACCGCGGAAATCACCCTCGGCTATAAGCCTGATAAATCCCGGAATATCGATTTCTACCGGACAGCCCTCGATACATTTCGGGTCTTTGCACTGGATACAGCGTTTCGCCTCGGCAATCGCCATTTCCTCTGTGTAACCATAAGGGACCTCGTCGAAATTTTGGATTCGTTCCGACGCCGGTTGTTCCGGCATCGCTGTTTTCTTCGGCTCTATCTTTGCCACTTTATTCTCCCTTTGTTATACGATTAGATTCGGTGAACTAAATTTTCACGGAAACATTCCAACGACTTCTTTTCCTGTTCTATATACATCGCCTGACGCTGCATTAACAGGTCGAAATCGACCTTATGACCGTCGAATTCGGGGCCATCGACGCATGCGAATTTCGTTTCGCCGTCGATTTCGACACGGCAGGCTCCGCACATCCCGGTGCCATCGACCATTATAGAATTAAGGCTGACGATTGTCGGTATCTCGTATGGACGGGTTACCTCGCTGACCATTTTCATCATTATTGTCGGGCCGATAGCGACGACACGGTCGATTTTCACGCCTTCATCTATAAGGCGTTTCAATTCGTCTGTTACAAAGCCTTTGATACCGCTTGTCCCGTCGTCGGTTGTGATTATAAACTCATCGGAGACAGCTTTCATCTTGTCGATATAAAAAAGCAGGTTTTCAGAGCGCGCTCCGATGATTGAGATAACGCGATTACCCGCAGCCTTCATCCCCTTAGTTATCGGATATATCGGCGCGATGCCGATGCCTCCGCCAACCATAACGACCGTGCCGTAGTTTTCTATCTCGCTCGGCAAACCGAGAGGACCGGCAACATCGAGAATGGCCATCCCTTCGTCTAGGAGACCCATGTGCTCGGTGGTTTTGCCGACCTCCTGGACTATTAATGTCAGTATCCCCCTCTCCGGGTCGGAATCGGCGATAGTCAAGGGGATACGTTCCCCCTCTTCGACAATGCGCACCACTACAAACTGCCCCGGCAATGCCTTCTGCGCGATAAGCGGCGCTTCGATTTCGTATAGCTTCACCGACGGCGATAGTGTCTCTTTTTTTAGAATCGTATTCATTTGAACCTCGCTTGATGCTTGTTAGAATTTTCACAAAAGCTGATAATTATAGGACTAACGATAATATATGTCAAATCAAAAAAACGTATTAAGAATTGTTTTATGTATTGATGTTCGTAAAATAAAGAAATATATTATCCGCGAAGCAAATTTATACGATTTATTCCAACCCAAGGAGAAGAAGATGCCAGAACCACTTTTGCTCGATGGGAAAACGCTGGCGAAATCGATAGAGGAATCCCTTAAAACTCGCGTTGCCACTGTTGTGGAAAAAACCGGCAGAATCCCGATACTGGCCACAATACTCGTCGGCGACGACCCGGCATCGGCAACCTATGTAAAAATGAAAGGCAACGCGTGCAAGCGTGTCGGAATGGAATCTCGGAGGGTCGATATGCCGGAGGAAACGACCACTGAAGAGCTTCTCGCCGAGATAGACTCGCTCAACAGCGACCCGGACGTTATGGGGATATTGCTTCAGCATCCCGTTCCCGAACAGATAAACGAGAGAGCTTGTTTCGACCGGATAGCCCTCGAGAAGGACGTCGATGGCGTTACCTGTCTCGGTTTCGGCCGGATGGCTATGGGGGAGTTCGCATACGGCAGTGCCACTCCCGCTGGAATAATGAAGATTATCGACCACTATGGCATCGAATTGAAGGGGAAAAACGCCGTCGTTGTCGGCCGCAGTCCGATACTCGGGAAACCTATGGCTATGATGCTGCTCAATCGCCATGCCACGGTTACTATTTGCCATTCGAGGACGAGAGATTTACCGGAAATCATCCGGCGCGCGGATATAGTAGTCGGCGCGGTCGGAAAACCGAAATATATAAAGGGGGATTGGATAAAAAACGGCGCGGTGTTAATCGATGCCGGTTACCATCCTGAAAGATGCGGAGATATCGACCTCGAAGCCGCCGCGCCTAAAAGCAGCGCATATACGCCGGTTCCCGGCGGTGTCGGCCCGATGACAATCTCCACTCTTATTGCCCAAACTGTCGAAGCCGCCGAGAAAAAAGCGGGAATCGAGGTTCGATAAGGTATAAGCCTCTGCAGAAACCATAATCCCGAGTTAGAAATAGGACTTCTTCGCCACGAGTCTATATCGCTGTAATTTTTCTCGGATACTCGTTTTTTTCTACCTATAAATACCGTAAAACGGTCGAATCGAGATTACTGATTCTCATAGGAAAAGAGAGAAGTAATAAGTATTTAGGAGATAGAATTCGAGAACTCCTCCTCGAAGTAAAGATAGGTTTGGTGCAAAGTTACTCTAGCTCCTATTTTCTAGCTTCTGTATCCTTCGACGAATGCGCCGAAAAAACCGACTGAATCTATGACCTTTATCGGGCATATGGCGGCAGGTTTTTTGCTGGGCAACGCACTAGAGGTTTCGGGCGCGCCCGATATCGTAATCCCGGTAACGACGGTCGTTGCCGCTTTACCCGATATCGACGGTTTGGTCTATTTCGCTGCGAAACGAAAAATCGCTATCGAGGACGATTTCGCGCACCACAGATGGTTCACCCACAAACCTGTTTTCTGGTTCGGGATTCTAATCCTGACGGGTATCGCGCGGGTTATTTCGCCGTCTTATATGCCTTTATGGCTTGTATGGTCTTATATCGTCGGTATCGGTAGTCATTTAATCTTAGATTGTATCGGCACAACCGACGGTATCCAATGGCTCTGGCCGTTTTCGAAAAAATGGTGCATTTTCTGGGAGGTCGAGGCCTCGAAAGGCGAATGGCTCAGGCTTTATCTCGAGCACCCTTCGGCGTGGGTCGAGAGAATAGTAATAGCAGTTGCCGTCTTTGCGGCGATTTTGAGGATAGCTTTATTATAAGGCGCCCCGGAACTTCAGCTACACCTTTATTGTCGCTGGCTACCTGTATTCTTTCGGATTAATATTATATTTTTTTAGCCGGTATCTTAGCCTGTCGCGGGAGATATCGAGTTTGCGGGATGTTTTAGACACGTTGCCGCCGGTTAGTTTCAACGCCCTGCGGATTAGCATTTCCTCGGCCTGCGGGAGTGTCAAATCGAGCCCCGCGCCGCTCATTTCGCCCGAAGTTGTAGTTCCTTTTATTTCGGGCGGAATAAGTTCCATAGTTATCCTCTCACTGCGGGATATAACCGCGCAACGTTCGATAAGATTGAACAACTCGCGGACGTTTCCGGGCCAGCTATAGGACATTAGAACATCCATAACATCGTCTTCGACAGCACGGATTTTGTGGGGAAATTGCTCCGACAATTCTGAAAGGAAATACTCGATTAGAAGAGGTATATCATCCGGATGTTCCCTAAGAGGAGGGACGTTAATAGGCAAAACGTTGAGCCTGTAATAGAGGTCTTCACGAAACTCGCCGCTCTCGACCGATTTTTTCAGGTCACGGTTTGTCGCTGCGATAAGACGCGCGTCGGTGGTCATCGTTTTCCCGGAACCCAATCGCTCGAACTCTTTTTCCTGCAGGATTCTCAAGAGTTTGGTCTGCACAGAATGGGTTATTTCGCCTATTTCGTCGAGGAGTATCGTTCCTCCTGCCGCGGCTTCGAATCGGCCTATTCTTCGGTCGTTTGCGCCGGTAAACGCCCCTCGTTCGTGACCGAAAAGCTCGCTTTCCAGAAGTGTTTCGGGCAATGCGGCACAGGAAACCTTCACGAACGGCCCGTTCTCGCGCGGCGAAAGCTGATGTATCTGGTGTGCGACTACCTCTTTGCCGGTTCCCGACTCGCCGGTTATAAGAACAGTCGTCGGTGTCGGCGCTACTCGTTGGATTAAGTCTCTCAGTTTAGCGATGGCGTGCGATTTCCCGATAAGTTCCCATTTCCCGAAAGCCTGCTCTTTAAGCTGCTGGTTCTGGGAGGTCAACCGCTCGAATTTCCGCGCGTTGGCAATAGCGACCGAGGCCAGCCCCGCAAAGGCTGAAAGGGCTGTCAGGTCGGACTGCTCGAATTCCCCGTAACGCTTATTAACGGCCTCGAGAACACCGATAACACTGTCCTCGTAGACCATAGGCACCGCTACCAGCGATTGAGTTGTGTAGCCGGAACTAATATCCACTTTAACCGCGTGGCGGTCGTCAGAGTCGACATCGTTAACTAGCGCGGGTTTGCCAGTTTTCGCGACCCATCCGGCGATACCCTCTCCCGGCCCGAGCTTTATCTCGGAAAGACTCGCTCCACTCTCACCAGTAGCCACCGCAAACA
>QNEE01000164.1 GCA_003645085.1 bacterium
AAATATAACCCCGGATATGGGCGTAACCTGGTGGGAGGCTTTCTCCGCGAAAGCAACAGTCGATTGGCCAATTTCGCTCTGGGCGAAAGGCGGAATAGAAAAATTTCGTAACAGGTTTTCGGAAACATCGCGTAACGCAATGTCTTTTGGTGCGGGAGCGCGTGGGTCGCTGCTCTGGCGGTTTATCGGCTACGACATTTATAGTAACTGGGCGACGGCAAAATACGCCGATAATTCCCGCTCCAGCGAGATGCTCGCCAAATTCGGTATGAGACTCCATATCGCGGAAAACTGGTTTTTTCTCATCGATATGGCTTATCACAATTGTTACTGCGAAAACTCGACCGATTCGGTTCTCTACGATGAAACCTCTTTGCCGGTCTTCACCTCTATAAGATACGAACCGGTCGAGAATGTCCGACTCGAGCTATATTGGGGCGTCCACACGGAGATGGCAAACGGCTGGCGTGCCGGAAGACGCGAATTTGTCGATAATTATATGCGTGAACAGGGAGCTTCCTTTACGGGTGCCTGGAGAGCACTAGAAGATGTTCGACAAATCGGTTTAAGAGCCGAAATCGATTTCTGATTATCGAGTAGAAATCGCTTATTTTTATGAAATTTTGTTGGCAAACACGTCATTGCAAGAGAGTGAAGCGACCGAAGCAATCTCGGTTAAGTGGCGAGATTACTTACAGCAGATTTCATTTCCGTTATGAATAAGTTCGTTTCTCGGCACCCTCGAGTATTCTTTCGTGTAAGTGAGAAAGGCAACCGACAACCGGCAACAGGATATGAGAAGTAAAATTGAGCTTATTTTTGCTTTCTTTGTATTACTCGTCCTCGCCTGCGCGGTCGGCAAAGCGATTAAAGACCGTCTTCCGCCGCCACATAAGGTCGAAAGCGGTATATTGTTTCAGTATCAGAATCCGGCTGCACGGCAGGTCCAGCTTTGCGGCAATTTCAACAACTGGTGCGGAACGAAAGACACCGGCGGAATACTCGACCCCTCGGTCGGCATTATGTCCGATAGCGACGGCGACGGTGTCTGGGAAATAATTGTCGAACTGCCCCCCGGTCGATATCAATATAAATTTGTTACTGACAGGGTTAGCTGGACTATGGACCCGTGCAACCCGAATACCGATTTCGAGGACGGAATCGAGAATAGCCTTTTAATTGTCAAATAACCGGTAAACGATGAACGACGAACGAATAAAAAACTCTCGCTCTCCAGAAACCGTCGGTAAAATAGGCTGGATATTCATCGGATTAATCCTATTCGTTATAGTTGTGCTTATACCCTTTTCGGGCCTTTCGTCGAAGGGTCGGATAGTTCTGGCAACCGCGGCGCTTATGGCCTGCTGGTGGATGACCGAGGCGCTTCCCATACCGGCGACATCGCTGATACCGCTCGTAGCCTTTCCTCTTATGGGCGTGCTGAACGCGAAAGAGGCGGCCGTCCCCTACGGCAACCAGAACGTTTTCCTGTTTATAGGCGGGTTTTTTATGGCGCGCGCTATGGAACGGCACCGCCTTCACCGGCGAATAGCTCTGTCGATAATGATTCTTCTGGGAACCGCGCCGCGCCGCGTAATACTCGGCTTTATGCTCGCTACCGCTTTCCTCTCGATGTGGATTTCCAACACCGCGACGACGATGATAATGGTCCCGATAGCTATCGCGGTTATGGTAAATATGGACAAAAAGGGAACTCCGTTCGCCACAGCGCTTTTTCTGGGAATAGCCTATTCGGCCTCGATAGGTGGTGTCGGCACCCTCGTGGGAACACCGCCGAATATCGTGTTTTCTGGCCAGATGCAAAGTATTTTCCCTAACGGGCCACAGATAACTTTCGCCGGTTGGCTTCCTGTGGGTCTGTCGCTGATAATCGTTTTCCTGCCGCTGGCGTGGGTCTATCTTACTTTTTTCGCGTTCAAAATGGAGAAAAAGACCTCGCTATCCCCCGAATTATTGAGGTCCGAACTCGCCGCGATGGGCAGAATGAGCTACGGCGAAAAGGTCGTTTTTATCGTTTTTATCGCGATGGCATTAGGCTGGATTTTCCGAACCGACCTGAAACTCGGTTTTGTAACAATCCCCGGCTGGAGCGATTTGCTCGGTATCGAAAAATACGTTCAGGATTCCACTGTCGCGATAATCGGCGCGATTGTGCTGTTCGCGTTCCCGCTCAAAGGCGGCGGGCGCGTCCTCGAATGGAGAGAAGCAGTCAAAATACCGTGGGGCATAGTCCTTTTATTTGGCGGCGGATTCGCTCTGGCGGTGGCGTTTGGCAGCTCCGGCCTCTCCCTATGGATAGGCAACCTGCTCGCCGACCTCGGCGGACTGCCGCCAATTGTTCTCGTCCTGATTATCGCCGCTGTGATGACTACACTGACAGAATTCACATCGAACACGGCGGTTACTACCCTTATGATGCCGATTCTCGCTGGAGCCTCGGGTGGTATGGGCACCGACCCACGGCTGCTAATGGTTCCCGCTACACTCGCGGCATCGTGCGCGTTTATGCTACCAGTGGCGACTCCGCCGAACGCGATAGTATTCGGCTCCGGCCAGATAAAAATTAAGGAGATGGCTCGTGTCGGTCTGGCTATGAACCTGATGTCGGCGATAATCGTTACCGCGATAACATATCTCGTCGCGGTGCACGTTTTCGGAATAACCCCCGGCGAACTGCCGCTATGGGCGAAATAGCAGATATGAACCCTCAAAAAAACCGATGATTTTCGGGTCTTTAATATGCGTTTTTATTCGTCCCCTCTATCATCTAACTCCTTCCTTCTCAAGGAGAAAGGGGAATGCCTTTTTCCTCTGGGAGAAAGTGGCCAAGTGAAGCAAGGTCGGATGATAGGAACTATAAAATACATAACATCATAAAAACACAACGAGTTAATTATGAATGTAAAAACCGGAGAAACGGAGGTAAAACCCGTTATTATTGAACAAGTTAGAATAAATTGCAGAAAACATTAGAAAGCCCGGCAACTATGGAGAGAATATGAGAATACTTATCGCAGACGATGAACCGAAAATGGGATTTCTATTGGCATCGGAACTCGAGAGCAAAGGGCATTTCGTAAAAACGGTAACCGACGGTCTCGACGCTCTCGACGAACTGTCGAATGGCTACGATTTACTAATAACCGACCTTAAAATGCCCAAAATGAACGGTGTCGAACTCCTCGAGCGTGCGCGTCAAAACGACCCGGGATTAGCTGTTATACTGATGACCGCCTATGCGAGCGTGGATACGGCGATTTCTGCGATGAAGGCCGGAGCCGAGGATTATATAGTCAAACCGTTTCCATTGGACGAGATGGCCAGATTAGTAGCGAAAATAGATTCATCGCGGAAACTCGAACAGGAGGTTATATACCGCCGAAAACGCGAAACCCCGGCGGTCGAGATAATCGGCGATTCTGCCGCTATGCGCGGTGTATTCGATATGATAGAAAAGGTTTCTCAAACCGACGCGACCGTCCTTATCCTCGGAGAATCGGGAACGGGTAAAGAGCTTGTAGCAAAAGCGATTCACGAAAAATCACCCCGCGCCGACGGGCCTTTTATCGCGGTAAACTGCGCATCTCTCTCGGAAAACCTTCTCGAAAGCGAGCTTTTCGGTCACGAGAAAGGCTCTTTTACCGGAGCGCATAAGGCCAAACCGGGGCGGTTCGAGCTTGCCGACGGCGGAACGCTTTTTCTCGACGAGATAGGCGAACTCCCCGAGGGAATTCAGGCTAAATTGCTCCGCGCACTCGAGGACCGCATGATAAACCGTGTCGGCGGTGTCAATCCGATTCGGGTGAATATCCGACTTATCGCGGCCACAAACCGGGATATCAAAGCTGCGATGGAATCTGGCGCGTTCCGGGACGACCTGTATTTCCGTCTGGCGGTTTTCCCAATACACATACCGACCCTCGCCGAACGCAGGGAAGATATTCCTTTACTCATTGAACATTTCCTAAAAATGCGCAATTACGAAAACACCATTTCCCGCGAGGCGGTCGAGGAACTGAAATCGGCGCCCTGGAGGGGAAATATCCGCGAGCTGTTCAATGTTCTCGAACGCGCGACAATTCTTGCCGACGGCGAGAAAATAGAATCGAAGCACCTGCCCGCTTTAAGAGATAACGCCTCAGCCGCCGACAATATAGGTTTCGGAAAATCGACTCTAGAAGAGATGGAACGTTCGGCAATAATCGCCGCTCTGCGCAAAACCAACGGCAATAAAACGGAAGCCGCAAAAATGCTGGGAATAACGAGAAGGATGGTTTATTCCCGGATGAAGAAATTAGCCATAACGGAAGAGGATATTTAGGAGAAAGCGCCGTCTCTGTGGAGTTTGCCGATTCCCCTTTCGCGGGCTACAAATTTTTTCGCGGATTAGATTTCCGATTGAAATCTCGGATTTTTTTCTTTCAGGAAATTCATTATAATCGTATTTTTAGAATCATCGCCCGGGAATAAAAAACCTTGCTTTTCTCGCTGTTTCGACTATTATTTAATTTCATTTTTTCTTAATTCTGTAGGGGGATACTATGGATTACTCTGACAGGGCAAAACGCCTCGTAGATTCGCCGACACTGGCTATCGCCGCAAAAGCTAAAGCGCTTAAAGCCAGCGGTGTCGATGTTATCAGCTTTTCCGCAGGACAACCGAATTTCCCGACGCCGGAGCATATAAAAGATGCCGGTATCGAAGCGATAAACACCAATCAAACCGGCTATACGGCCTCTTCCGGAACGCCCGAACTTCGCGCGGCTGTCGCTGAATGGATGACCCGGGAGGTCGGTGTCAAATACGGTCCGGAGCAGATATTGATTTCCCCGGGCGCGAAATTCGCGATATCGCTTACCATCCTCGCTACTGTCAATCCGGGTGAAGAGGTCATTTTTGCTGCGCCGTATTGGGTGAGCTATCCCGAGATGGTCGGTCTCGCCGACGGCAAATCGGTAATAGCAGTTACCGACAGACAAAGCGGCTTTAAGATGACACCCGACCAACTCGATGCGCTTATCACACCCAAAACGCGTATGGTGCTTCTGAACAGTCCGTCCAATCCGACTGGCGCGCTATATTCCGCCAAGGAGATAAAGGCTCTTGCGGAGGTTCTCTCGACTCATCCGAATATCTGGGTATTGAGTGACGAAATATACAGCCGCTTGATTTTCGACGACGTCAAACATTTCTCGATAGCGGCTGTCTCTGTCGATATGGCCAATCGGACGGCGGTTGTCAACGGCGTAAGTAAGGCTTTCTCGATGACCGGCTGGCGTCTCGGATGGATTGCCGGCCCGGCGGAGCTTATCGCCAATGCGGGCAAGATGCAGAGCCACACTACGAGTTGCCCTTCGAGCATAAGCCAGTTTGCGGCTCGTAAAGCGGTAACCTCCCCAGACGCTTTCCTCGACGAGATGCTATCCGCATATCGCCGCCGCCGCGACTTATTCGTCGAATTATTACGAGATATAGATGGGATAATTCCGTTCGTCCCGCAGGGCGCGTTCTACCTGTTCTGCGATATCCGACATTATTTAGGAAAGAGGACACCCTCCGGCGAGATTATCTCATCGTGTCTCGATTTCGCCGGTTATCTGCTCGATGAAGCACGCATCGCAGCGGTGCCGGGGGGCGCTTTCGGTATGGATGGTTATATCAGATTTTCATTTGCCTGCAGCGATGAGAATATTCGCGAGGGAGTCATGCGCATCGAGAAAGCACTGGTAAAGTTGTCGTGAACGAGATAACTCTAAAACCTATCGGAATCGTTCATTCGCCGCTGACACGACATTCGGAAGCGCCAATCCAGCCGAAATACTCGGAATATAACGGTGAGATAGAGATATTCCCGGAGTTTGCCGACGGGCTTAAGGATATCGACGGTTTCTCGCATATTATGGTCATATTCGTTTTCCACAAATCCAGAGATTACGAGCTTCTGACATATCCTTATATGGATAACGAAAAACGCGGCGTTTTCGCAACCCGGTCGCCGTATCGGCCAAACCCGATAGGGATTTCTGTGGTGCGGCTATCAGCGGTCGAAGGGAATACCCTGAAAATCGAGGGGTTAGATA
>QNEE01000165.1 GCA_003645085.1 bacterium
TCAAAGGATTATTTCGATTTTTGTATCCTTCAAGAAGCTCAGCAATAATGTTTGTCTGTTCAGGGGATAGAGGTCCTTCAACGCTTTGATGAACATCATAAAATAATTTTGCGATGTTTATTGCCATCCCCTCGAGCATATTACCAAGCGAACTATCAAAAGAACGAACAAGGGCGGTATAATATTGAATATCTTCTCCGAGTGCAGCAATAAAAATATTGTGTATTTTCATGTTTATCGTCCCGTTTGGGTCATCGGCCTCACCAACGTGGCGAGCCTCAAAACCATCAGCAAAGCCTTCTACAGAACTACGAATAATTTGTCTTATAGATTTTTCAGTATCGACATTTCTCATTTTATTTTCCTTATATTTTCAAGCTAACTTATTTTATATAAACCGCTTTCTTCTTGCTCAAATTTAACCCATGCGCGCCTTTTAGGCTTATTAAATATATTCCCGAAGCGACTGTTTCGTCGGGCTGCCATCGGCACACGCCGGCACTGTTTCCGCTCCACGGTTTTGCCGATTCGTTTCCGTTAAATGGAAACTCGGCTACTAAACAGCCGTTAATATCGAATATTTCCACAACCGTCTCCGTCGGATTCCCGCTTTCACGGCAATGAAAATCGAATGCAATCGTAACGGTGGAGTTAAACGGGTTCGGGTAGATATGCAGAAGTTCCGTCGTGCGAGGCACTTTATGCGATTCGCTTACAGGCGAATAGAGGTCACCGCCGAGCTTGAACAGCCAGAAATCGTTATTACCGTTCATCGTAGTTTTACCCGCTACGACGATTCCGGTGTCGGCGAGTTGGACCGCGGAATAGCCGATATCGGTTCCAATCGTACCGTATATGTGAGTCCATATTGTATCGCCCGTCGCGTCGGTTTTGAGGATATAGAGGTCGTCGTCGCCGCTTGCCGCGCGGCTTCCAGCGATTACGTAACCGCCGTCCCGAGTGGGCGAAATCGAATTTGCGGTATAGTGGCCCATACCCTTATATACACGACTCCAGATGGTATCGCCGTCGGTGTCGACCGCTAGAATATATATGCTCGAGAACAGCGGTATCCCGACGGACCTCGAGTTTCCGGCCAAAATAAATTCGCCGCAATCCGATTCGATAACGCAATTGACGGAATCGGAGTAGCTGCCGCCGTAAGTTTTCATCCAAAGAGAATCCCCGGCAGCGTCGATTCGAATGAGCATATAATCATCCGCGCCGCAAGGCCCCGAGTCCTGATAGCCGGCGGCTATATATCCTCCTCCGGTAACATTAGCGATAGAATTACCTCCGATACCGTTGCCATATCTTCGTTCCCACTCCGTATCGCCGTTCTCGTCGGTTTTGATTACATAAAGCTGGTCGATTCCCGCGTCGTCGCTATATCCCGCGACAATAAACCCGCCGTCCGGGGTTTCCGCGACAGCCATACCGACCTCGTCGCCATCGCCGCCATAGGTTTTCGACCATAGCGTATCGCCGTGGTCGTCGAATTTGACGAGCCAGACATCCGACCCACCAACGCCCGCGGATTCGGTCATTCCTACGACGATGAAACAGCTATCGGATGTCAGAACGACCGCTCTGCCGCATTCGTCGCCGTCGCCGCCTAACGTTTTTTCCCAGACGGGGCTTCCGCCAGCGACCGTTCTAATCACATAGAGGTCTTTGTCGGAACCGGCGGACACCCGAGTATATCCCGCCGCGATACATCCGAACCCGGGTGCCGGAGCGACCGAATATGGCACATCGTTGCCGTCGCCACCGAACGTTCTAACCCAACCGTCACATATACCGGAATATGCGGTTATCTCTTTTCTATTGCTTTCGCCGGAAATGTAATAAGCGGAAACCGCGTAGAAATACAAAGTCAGTTCTTCTGTAGTCGAGTCCGCGAAATACGGATTGGTCGGCGTTCCTATCAATTCGTAAGATGTATATTCTGTGCGCCGATAAACCTTATAGTATTCGACATCTTCGGTAATATGCGGCGGTTCTTCCCAATCGAGTCGGATGTGACCGCCGGCCACGGTTCGTGCGCTCAAATCGACCGGCGGACGGCGCGTTATTACGGGTGGGAGGATATTCGACACTTGATGGCCAACCATAGTAAATCCGGCGGGCATACCGCTCGGCAGGAAATACCAGCCGTCGTAATAACCCTGCCAGCCCATATTGAGGTGATATTCGCCGGTATCTCGATAGCCGTCGGTAACTATCGAATGACCGCCCTCCATACTTAGAATTCCGAGTTCGGCGGGTTTAGCGTCTATCATATTCTCCCGGAGTTCGTCGTAAAAACCGGGGTTCATAATCACTAAATTGCGAGCTTCTGCGTAGTCAAATTTATCACGGAGCACATCGGGAATGTCGAAATCGTCGGCGCTGGAGCCGTCGATACCGTATTGCATTCTCAAGGAAACTCCACAGGCAAAAAGCAGCTCGGCGATAGTCTCCACATCGGGGAAATATCCGGCGCCGTTATAGTCGATTGTATCCATATTAGCGGTAACGGCCGTAATCCAGATATCTCCGGCAGAACCGTGAGACATATAGTTATCGCTCGCGTTGAACGTTACCGACGGCGGCCATTCCCAGTAATCGATTATAGTGCCCATAGCCGTGGCGACACAACCGGTAACGCATCTTTCGGTCGTTCCCGGCGCGATAGGGCATTTATCGTTGAACGGCGCGCTTTGTCCCCAGCGGGTATCCACCCAAGGACCGTAGGTTGTAGTGGTGGCAAGACGGGATATAAATTCTTTGTCCCGGTTCAGATATCTATTCCACATCTCGTTGTTTTCTTTTATGAGTTGTGCCGGGGTCCGCGGTAAGGCTTCGAGCCTGTTTATCATATCCGATTCGAGCATACGAAATAGCACGTTTTGCGGAAAATCCTCGAAATCGAAATCGCTGTTATAGGAATATGCTATTACCGGTCGAATATCGGTATCGACGGAGACAGCGATATATCCTTTCGGGTCGAGTTCGGCTATATAAGCGATGACGCGGTCGGAATTTTTATCTTTAAGCTCGCGGATATCGGATACGCTGAACTCGGGTTTTATACCCGGTCCGGGGATTCCGCTTCGATGAATCAGGCCGCGATGGGCCTCGAGATGAACACCGGCGACGGCTCGCGCCGTATTTATATCTACAGGTTCGGCTTCGAGCGTCGACGGATACAATCCGACAAACATAAGAAAACAGAATAGGGCTTTAATTCGGGTGGTCATATATATTCCTTGTGAGAATTTCTTTTTGCTCGAGTTTCGGGATTAAAGATACGAATTTTCTCGCCGATTTCAAGGTGGGGTTCTATTTTTGAGGAATTAATCTTCTATTACAAACAGCGGTTGACCTTTTTTGACTTCCTCCATATCGTCGATAAGGATTTTAGCGATTACACCGGAGTCCGATTTGTCGGTTCCATCGAAAATAATGTGGTTAAATGTTTTCATTATCTCGATGAGGCCGAGCGCCTTGCCTTTCTCGATTTTCTGGCCTTCGACAACGAACGGCGGCTCGTCCGGCGAGGGCCTTCGATAGAAAATCCCGTCGGTAAAAGCTCTGACAATGAAACCCTCTTCTTCGATATCGAACGTTCCTTCTTTTTTGTGCATTATTTCCTTTTCGGCCTCTACGAGTTTCGTCTCCGGGTTCAATCGGAAAAGCTCCTGACCGTAAGCGACAGGTATAGATTTGTCGAGTTCGGAATCGATAATCACGCGACCATAGGCGTCGGCAGGCAGGCGGAGGTCGTAAGTTACATTGAGAACCCGCAGCTTACCGATGAACGAGCCACCGAGAAGAAAGCTGCCGTCTTGCGGCGCATCGGAAAACAGACCGACCTTCGGGGCGAGTATCCTGAACAGGGAATCTTCCGACTTAAACAATGATTCTAATTTTGGTAACGGCATATCCAACTCCGGTCGTTCGATTGAGAATAGTATGTTAATTAAAACTCGACACGCCGTTCGCGCAATAAAAAACTAAAGATGGCAAAAAAACACTCGAAATGCCCGTAGGGGTCGTTCGTGAACAACCCGAATATGGCGGACTATTCAATTCATCCTATATTTGTCCTTTGCGGTTTTCGGCGGTTTGGGCGAGCGCGAGCGTTTTATGAAATAATAAACGAGACATCCGATTAGTCCGACTATCGCTCCTCCGATAAGGCCTATTACGATGTGTTCGCTTGCGGTTCCTGCGGAAAAACCGAGACCTATCCCCAATGCGAGGATTACAAGATATACGGGGTCGTGTTCTCTTTTTGCCATTTAATCAACCTTTCTCGGTTTTCTTTTTTTGTTTTGCCGATAATCTGCGTCTAACCTCTTCTAACCTCGCCTTTATTTTTGCTTCGATTCCCTGTTCGGTCGGGATATAATATGTCGGCGGTTCCATCCCGTCGGGGAAATGCTGCTGTGTGGTCAGATGGTCGTCGAAGTTATGCGCGTATTCGTATCCTTCGCCGTAACCGAGTTCTTTCATTAGTCCAGTCGGCGCGTTGCGTATAACCAGCGGCACCGGGCCGGTTTTGCCTGCTTCTATGTCTCGTTTAGCGGAGCTTTCGGCGATATAAACGCTGTTGGATTTCGGTGCGCACGCCAGATATATCGCTATTTCGAATAGCGCAATTTCGCCCTCCGGGCTGCCGAGAAAATGATAGATATCCTTTGCCGCAATCGCCAGTCGCATCGCGTTGGGGTCGGCGAGGCCGATATCCTCGCAGGCCATCCGGACAAGGCGCCGGGCGCAATAGAGCGGGTTTTCTCCGGCCTCGAGCATTCGGGCGAGCCAATAGACCGCGGCGTCCGGGTCGGAATCCCGGATACTCTTATGCAGCGCCGAGATTATATTGTAATGTTCCTCGCCCGATTTATCGTATAATAGTCTCTCTTGTTGAAGAACCCGAGTTACAAGCTCTTCCGTGATGTGGTTTTCTTCGGCTGTATTTGCCGCGAATTCGAGAATAGTAAGCGCAAAACGCGCATCGCCGGAGGATAATTGCGCTATCATTTCCGGAACTTCGTTATCGACAATCAGGTTTTTAGCGCCGAGACCGCGCTCCTTGTCGGTTATCGCGCTTTCGAGTATCGATACTATATTCTCCGGTCTCAACGGTTCCAAAACGAAAACCGTTACTCTCGAAAGCAGTGGGGATATAATCTCGAAACTCGGGTTTTCTGTGGTAGCTCCGATAAATATGATGCTTCCGCGCTCCACAAACGGCAGGAATGCGTCCTGTTGTGCTTTATTAAACCGATGGACTTCATCGACAAATAGAATGCTACGTTTCCCGGTAGTCGAGAGCCTCCTTTCGGCATCCTTTATTACCTGTTTGATTTCCTTTATACCTGAAAGCACCGCCGAATACGGCAGAAACCGCATCTGCGTTACCGACGCGATAACTCTCGCCAGCGTGGTTTTCCCGCAACCGGGCGGCCCCCAGAAAACCATGCTCGATATCCGACCGGATTCGATTGCGACGCGTAGTGGCGTCCCTTTTCCGATTAGCTTCTCCTGACCCAATATCTCGTCGAGAGCACGTGGGCGCATTCTATCCGCAAGGGTGTAGGATTCGTTCTTTTCGGTTATGTCCGCTCCGAATAAATCCATAACTTTTGTATAATAAGCTGCGATAACAAATGTGTCAAGCAAGACCGGCCAGAGAATGACAGAAAACGTCCGCTGTAGAAATCTTTTATACCGAACCTGAAATTTCTTCGTTGCGTAACTATCTTTATTATAATATCTTCGACACGAGGAATCCAGAAAAAGCATTTTCCAAAGGAGGGTAAATGAAACGCACAATCGCTCTTTTCGTTTTGGTCTTTGTTGTCGCGACTTTTGCCGGATGGGATAAGTATTTCGGCGATAAAGGTTCCGACGGCGCATATTCCGTTATTCAGACAGCAGACGGTGGGTTCGTTGTGGCTGGTTTTAGGTCCGCGGGCGACGAATCGAAATGCGATGGTTGGGTGTTTAAGCTCGACGGTAGCGGCGAGGTCGTCTGGTCGAAAATTTACGGCGGAGAGAACCGCGATAAGA
>QNEE01000166.1 GCA_003645085.1 bacterium
CATTATCCGTGTGCATTTCTATTCTTATCTAAAATTTCTGAAGCAAAACCAATAGTTAAGTGAAACCCGCAAAATACCCAGGATTTGTATTTTAAATTTGGACGAACTAAGCCCGCGACTTCAGTCGTGGGGCGTTAATAGCCAGTTGGATAATGGGTTAGCCATTTCAGTGGCTTTTTAGGGAGAGAGCGATTTCAATCGCTTTTATGGAGAATTACAATTTTACAGGAGTCATCAATAGTCAAAAATAAGGAGGAATTGTGGCTCACAAGATTACTGAAGAATGTATCGCTTGCGGGGTTTGTGCGGATGTATGCCCCGAAGGAGCTATAAGCGAGGGAGACGAAATTTACGTTATTGACCCCGAGCTTTGCACCGACTGCGGCGATTGCGCGGATGCCTGTCCGACAGACGCTATCGTCGAAGAATAAACAAACCCCATACCGTTATTAAAGGCCGGATTGTTCCGGCCTTCTTTATTCCAATAGAACACGATTATGGGAATATTAATTACTATCGATAAATAAAAGTTACCTTTCTATCTTCAATATTGCAAAAAAGGCGTCCTGAGGTATCTCTACATTCCCGACCATCTTCATACGACGTTTTCCTTCTTTTTGGCGTTCGAGAAGCTTGCGTTTACGCGTAATATCACCACCATAACACTTGGCAGTAACGTTTTTTCTTAACGGCGCTCTACGAGCCCGCGAAATAACACGCGAGCCGATAGCCGCCTGGATTATGACCTCATACATCTGTCTCGGTATAAGCTCCTTGAGCTTGCTTACAAGTTTCTGTCCCCAATCGTAGGTTCTGTCGCGATGGATGATAACGCTCAGAGCGTCCACAATATCGCCGTTTACGCGAACATCGAGCCTGACCAAATCCGCTTTTCGATATCCCGTTATATGGTAATCGAAACTCGCGTAGCCACGGCTGACAGTCTTCATCTTGTCGAAAAAATCGAAGATAACCTCTGAAAGAGGGATGGAAAACCGCAGAAGCACGCGGTCGGGGTCGACATACTCGGTTGCGATATACTCTCCCCGGCGGTCTTTGACGAGGTCCATAATCGGGCTGACATATAAATGCGGAGTGATTATCTCGGCTTCCACGAACGGTTCCTCGATGTAATCGACATCGACGGCATCCGGCATATTAGCGGGATTTTCGACAAGGACGGTCTCGCCGTCGTTTTTCACAACCCGGTATTCGACATTCGGGACGGTCGCGACTATATCCAGGCCGTATTCTCGGAAAAGACGTTCCTGTGTTATCTCGAGGTGAAGAAGGCCTAAAAAGCCGCATCGAAAGCCGAACCCAAGCGCAGCCGAGGTTTCCGGTTCGAAAATAAGGCTCGCATCGTTAAGCCGGAGTTTCTCTATTGCCGAGCGAAGGTTCTCGAAATCCTCGGTCGCCGCCGGATAAAAACCGCTATAGACCATCGGTTTGACCGTTTTATAACCTGGAAGAGGCCTGTCCGCGATATTATCGAGAGTCGTTATCGTATCGCCGACACGCGCGTCCCCGACATTCTTAATGCTCGCCATAATGTAGCCAACTTCGCCGGCGGATAGCTTATCGGTTTTTTCCAGATTTAGTCGAAGATACCCGACCTCGTCGACCTCGAACTCCTTGCCGCTGGCGAAAAAGCGAATATGGTCGCGCACCGCTATTTCTCCGTCCACTACGCGAATATAGACTACAACGCCCCTGTAACTGTCGTAGAAACTATCGAAAATAAGCGCTTTCGTCGGAGAATCGGAATTGCCCGACGGCGGAGGAATCCTGCCGACAATGGCCTCGAGAACATCGGGGATGCCCTCTCCGGTTTTCGCGGAGACCATAATAACATCGGTAATCTCGCAACCGATAAAATCGGCCAATTCGACTGCGATATCCTCGGGGCGAGCCGTCGGCATATCGATTTTATTGACCACTGGAATTATTTCGAGGTCGTTTTCCATCGCCAAATACAGATTGGAAATAGTCTGCGCCTCGATACCCTGAGTAGCATCGACAAGCAATAACGCGCCCTCGCAAGCCGCGAGCGAACGGGAAACCTCGTAGGTGAAATCTACGTGCCCCGGCGTATCGATAAGGTTAAACTCGTAAGTATCGCCGTCGGTAGCGGTATAATCCATCTTGACGGCGTGCGATTTTATCGTTATTCCCCGCTCACGTTCGAGTTCCATATTATCGAGAAGCTGTTCCTCGTGCCGACCGACTTCTACCGCACCGGTAAGTTCGAGCATTCGGTCTGCCAGTGTGGATTTCCCGTGGTCGATATGCGCGATAATCGAGAAATTTCGTATGTATTCCCTGTCTGCCATTATGTTCTTTTAAGTAAAACGCCGATAATATAATCGATTTGAATGGAAATGCAAGCCCGATAACGAATGCTACCGAATCCCGTTAGATTTTCTCCCGGTAAATCCACGGACAGAATCGATATTGACCTGATGTGTTATCGAATATATATTTTTAGGTGATTGCTTTCGTTCTGGCGCCAATTATATTGAGGGCCGTGGACCTATATGCTTTTGAACAAATAACTAAGAGTGAATCAGCATCACGAAAATAGGTGTTGGGATTTTGCTTCAAAAACCAACAAAGAATTTGCCCTCGTTGCGGAACTCGAAAACTGTATAAATTGGTTGACAAGAGGTATCGTTGTTCGCGTTGCGATTATACATTTCATGGTCGAACTGGAAGGTTGATAAACAACGGAAATCTTTCCTACGGTCAGTGGCTCAGGATAATAAAGCTCTTTGAATTGGAACTCTCCACACGTAAGATAGCCGCGCAGCTTTCCATGAGTTACAACGCGGTCTATAGGGCTGTGAATACCATAAGGGTAGCCATTCTCGCTAATGCGGACTACGCAGACATTCTTCTCGGCGGTGAAACGGGTAGTGTCAAGTAAAAAACCTGCTACGGCAACGCGATATGGCCGTAAACTGTTACCCGTATTTGCTGCTCGGTTATCGTTTCGCTCCACGTAGGTGCGGAGAACCTCATCCATAGTTTTTCCGAGGTCGCGGCATCGACAAACCACCCGCCGGGGCCGAATATATCGTCAGTCGCCCAATCTAACTCGTCGGTAACGCAATCGCACGCGATAGACCATGTTGCCGGTGGTGTTGGGGAATCGTCGAATCGGGCTTTGAGCGCGAAGCGTTCGTTTCCGGCGCCGCAACCGGATGCCCACGCCGCCGGGTCGGCTATCTGGAGACCTAAAACGAGACCGTGTGTGCCGTCGTTGGTCAGGGTAATAACTTCCGAAGCCGTCATCTGAACTGTAGCGCCGACGTCGATTGTGTCGATTCTCCACGCGGCGGTATCGAGAGCGAAACTCAGAATAACTATTTGTTCGGTATAGTCCGCGATGAACGTGTGCGACGTATCCACCGGCGAGAACGCGTAATCCGGCGTCGCCGGTCCACCTGTCCACTCGTTGAATGTCCAGAGTGTGTCTATATGGCCGTCCGGGGTCGAGACCTCCATATTCGCCGTAGCTCCGTCATCATACCAGTAATTTGCGCTGTAGACGCCCTCGAACGTCGTCGATTCGAATTTAATCCAGCCGGCTTCATGAATAGGTGATTTTTCCACCGTAATCGAGTATTGACGGTCGTAACTCGCAACTATGCTGTCCGGGGCTTCCACCGACGCGATAGTATGCTCGCGCGCACCGCCGTCAGACCAGTTGTTCCAGCGGAGGCGTTTATCCGCGCCGTCGACATCGAACTCGCTCGCGGATATGTTATGCGAAGAGCCTTGCGCCCACCATAGCGTCGTGTCCGCGCTGCTCGTTCCGATAAACGTAGAGCCGTCCACTATCAGATTGCCGAATGTATCCCATAGCGGGTTTTTCTGCAGACGCGTGCGGTAGCGTTTCTCCATATTCGCGGTCAACCTTATGTCGTCGCAGACCGGGCCGATAGCGTGGCTAACTGCGCCACCGTCGGACCAGTCGATAAACGCCCAGAGCGAGTCGCCGCCGTCTGCGGTGTCCTCGGTAGTCGTGGCGATAGTCCCGCTCCAGCATTCGGGAACCCAGACCTGCGCGAGTTCTGTATCGCCGGTGTATTCGCCATCGATATAAAACCCGCCGAAGTTTTCTGCGGGAGATTTAGCTAATTCAAGAAGCGACCCGCGATTATAGTGAGCTATTGCGCTTAGAGGCTCGGTTACCGTAACCGTTGTCGATGTATCGGAAGCCGAACCGAAAGCGGCGCCAGTAGGAACCGATGTCCAGAGGTCGAAGAACAGACTATCGTTCACTATACTCGAGGCGACAATATCGGCATCAGAGCCGTCTCGATAAAACCCGTCGCCCTCGAGTATCGCCGGAAAACCACTTCCGCAGCCGTCGACGGCGAGATTCAGCTTGTAAGCCATATCGTAATCCCAGTGAAGTTCGGAATATTCCTGTATATCGAACGAGGTTGTGTGTCCCGACCCGCTGGATGCGCTTCCGGAACCTGTGTAGCCGGAGCAAAGCGCGCCGGAATCGGCCGAGAGAAGCACGAGGCTGTCCGCGACAGCGTCGATAATCTCACCTACAGCGTGCCAGGTCGTTCCCGGTTCTGGCCACGGTTCCCCGAATGGCGAAGTTACTAACAGCGGTATCTGCTCCAGCCAGTTCCACGAAATCACTGTCGGTTGAGTTATGTTAAACTCGACAGAATCCTCTATTCCGCCGGGGAACAGGTCGCCGGTGCCGTCGTAGCCGGTGCAGGAGCGGTGCGTTATCGGGTCGGGATTATCGACCCACGCGGCGACCAATTCGCCTGTATCATACCAGTGATTGCCTACCGGCGGGTGCGGATTGCTTCCACCGGAATTGAAAACTGCTAGACGGTGTTGTTCGACGAAGTTCGCGGTGAACGTAGTTCCCGTTTCAGCCCAAACCGTGCGTTCACGGGCGCCGCCATCGTCCCAGTAATCGAAACGGAAGCGGCTGCCGGCGGGTGCGGATACGATATCCTTCGCCGCGATAATATGCGATTCGCCGGGAGTCCAGGTTGTGTTATACGGAGAAATATACATTGCGCCGTCGACACGAACCGAATCGCCGATAACAGCGTTCTGGACAGTAACATTGACGACGTTCACGCGTATCAAGACACCGTCGACAGTGCCGGATGTGCTTAAATCCTGAAGCGGGTTTTCGACCACCAAATCGCTGATGGACGGCCCGGTCGCCTCTACTATTAGACCGACATATACCAGCGTTTCGGGTGGCGTTACGCTAAATTCGCCGTCGTGATACGCGCGGATAGCGACGCCGCCGTCGAGGTCTCTTCCCAGAGGCACGCCGAACGCTAGGTCCCAATCGAGGTCGGGGTCCTCTTTGACGCCGTAATACTCGAGCATATCGTCGTCGTAGCGCAGGTCGAAACCGATAGAATCGATAAGAAGCGGCGAGGCTATATCATAGACGATTATCGGAACCCACGCTGTATCGCCGATTGTAGCGAATGTCGTGCACGCCGGGCTTGCCTCGAATGCCGCGTATATCGCGGTAGCAGTATCGGGAGATGTAAGCTGGAAGCGCGTTTCCGGAGAAGTGTATTCCTCGATTACACCTCCGCCCCACATACGGAAATGGTAACGGTCGGCGCCGTCATAGACGGGGGTTTCTGCAGATATAACGACCCATCCGGCGGGATAATATCCCGCGCCGGTTAAAGCGGGCGTCGCCGCGCCGCAACCTATCGCGTCTAAACTGAACCCATAAAGAGTATCCCACAGCGCTGTTTCGACAATCGCAGTTTCTGGATAGGCTGTCGATGGGTTATCTGCACCGGTATAGCTCCCAACGCCGGTGCCCGCCCACGATGCGAACAGATAGCGGACGAGGTCCATCTCGATAGAATCGGGACTAATGCCGAAAGCGACCGGTTCTCCGAAAGCGGCGTAGCCGTCGCCTGATGTTGTGCCGTGGTCGCTTATTATCTGGACGGAGTAAATCGTATCGAAAAGCGCGGTTTCGACGATATGGTCGTTCATCGTGCA
>QNEE01000167.1 GCA_003645085.1 bacterium
AAACAACTATGGGCGCCGACCATAATCGCGCATTCTTCAGTAACGCGACCCATCAGTTTTTCCAACTGCAGGTCGCTCGCCAGAGTCCGGCCTATCTGAAGAAGCCTGCCCAGACGTTTAACCTCGCCGCGAAGAATTTGCGTATTTGTTTTTTTAGAGGACATTTTTATATAATATAGGCAATCTTCGGTTATGGTCAAGGAGAATGAAATACGAGTTTCTCGAAAATTCGAGTTATGTAGAATGGGATATTATTCAACACAGTCTATTTTGAAAACAGCTAACTTGGCGGCGAAACCGGGCTGGCACGCTCCGTGCGGGGTTCGCCGGTCCTCGTTTATGTTTTGTGCGTTTAGTCTCGGATTCGGGAAGCCGTTAATCATGTTTATCTTCGGCATTGCTGGCGAACGCACGGACTCCCATCCCGGCAGAGACACCGCTCTCGCGCCAGCCCGGAAACGATACATTGAGCTATCGGACTTCCGGTTTGGGCGAAATGATGTTGAACATTAGTTAGAATTTCAATTCGACCCAGATGCTTACGTCCCGCACGTGATGAACCTTATCGGTTTTATTATCTCTGGTATCTATCCATTTCAATTCCATACCGCCGTGGATATTGCGGCTGAACTGGTAACTTGCCGATGGGGTAATGCTCCATTCGTTGTCGTCACGGGTAACGCTGACCTCTTCTTCGTTTCCGGCGACCCACGATTCAGCTTTGCGTATCGCGTTTTGTACCGAGAGAGAAAACGACAACTGGTTTTCGAATTTTAGCGTTCCGATAAGCGGTATCTTGAAACCTTTGGTTCCTCTGATGCTGTATGAAGCGGTGAATTTGTGTGTTATCTCGGCGTTGTGGCTCACCGTCGTTGTGGCGGCGGTATAAGTATAGTCCTTGCCATCTCTCCAACTCGACGAGTATTCGGTGTTGACGCCGATTCTCAGGTTCATATTCAGCGAAATAAGCGGGTTGAAATCGTTGTTTATGCCCTCCGTTTTAAGTGCGCCCGCCTCGTAATTTTTCTTGTTTTCGTGGATATAATGTGCGTTGGTTCGGACATTGCTCGCAATCTTTGGGAAAAAGAATAATTTTCCGAGCCCGTTCCAGTTAGCGGTAATATCGGGAAACGATAACTGATTCTGTTTTGTGTTATTGGTTCCTATTTGTTCGTTTGTTACATAATTATATCTCAACGTCGTCGTGATATCGAACGGGAGTTTCGCGCCTGTGCGGATAGTCGTTTTTTCGTTAATAGTGCGGCTGGCTATCTGGTATCTTGTGTCGGTGCTTTCCTCGACACTCGGGACGCCCGGGTCGGTTGTCAAAGCCAGTTGATACGCGAGTCTCGGTCTCGAGGCTAAATCTGGTAGCGAGCGGCGCTCGTCCCTCGACCAGTCTAACTGGACGTCGTCGAGGCGGTCGAAAATCGGTTTTGCGCTTTCCATAGCTTCCGCGAGTAAGCCCTTTTCGGGCGGTTCCTCGTCCTCGAACGTCGTATCCGGTTCTTCTTCGGTCTCGCCTCTTCGGGGCGGTCTTCCTTCGCGGCCTCGGCCGCCTCGAGATGGCCTGCTTCCAGTTCCCGCGGCCAAATTCCCAAGCTCACGCCAGCGCAAACCGAGTGATATCCTATATGTCCGGTTAACCGTAACCGCGCCGAACCTATCCTGATATGTCTGCGGGTCGGTATTCTCGGTGTATTGCGCGGTAGCTTCGTAACTCTGGCTGAGCCATTTTAACCAGCCGGGGGTGTAGCGGATATTCTCGCTGATAGTTTTCGAAACGGGGGTTCCGATAACGATAGGGTGCGACCAATGGAAATATGCCGAATCTCCAATATCGCGTTTCAATTGCAGGCTGAAACCGGTCGTTACGGGCGGTAGAAGATTCGTATTGAAAGTCGCCGTATGGTCGAGTGTTCTCGTGTTGCTTTCGGTTATAGTGCTGTAACGGTCCTTGCGGTAATCTCTACGGCCACTTAGCGAGGTCTCGAATTTTAAAGCGGTCGGGGCGAGATTCAATTCCCAATCCAGAAGCCTCGGCACCTCGACAGTATCGACCTCGATATCCCCTTCAATCACCTGTTCTTTGCTGGTGTCGGTCTCGGTGTCGAATGCCCATCGTGTCAGATGGACTTTCCAGGCGGCCTTGGGGGTTAAGTCGTATGTTTGCCGGGCGGACCAATTCTGCGACAACTCCACCGGGTTGGTCGGACCACGCTTGTTGGTCTCGCCGAAACTTACCGAGTGTGAGAGCCTCGCAAGGGTTAAACCGATAAGCCAGTGCGCCTCTATCGGTCTCAAAGTCTCGGTAATATTGGCCGAGTATTGCCTGATAACCGTCGTCTCGTCATCGCGGAGACTATCCGGGACGCTTATATCCGAACCGGTTTTCAAACGTGGCACAGATATCGACCGCGTGTAATTAGCTGTGATTGGCAAATTAAGCCCCCACCTTTGAGGCGCGAATTTATGCGGGCTGAAACCGCAAGACAGATTCCCGGTCGTTTTGGTCGCGCCCGAGCCGACCTGCTGGTTCAGACCGTGGAACTCGCTGTCCTGTCGTTCGAGGCTTCCGTTGAAATTCGCAAGGTCGGCGAAATTGATGCTGAAGGTCGTTTTCTCGGCCCACCCCGGTTCTTTGCGCACGTCCGTTACTTTTAGCTCGTCCACCCATATCTCGCCGGAGATAGGCCTGTGCGGAAACGGGTTGATTACTCCCATCTCGAAATAGCGAATATCGGTCAGGGTCGGCGAGCCGCGGATAATATAACAACCGCCGCTTTCGAGTTCGTAAATAGGTTCGAGGTCGTCTATCGATGTATCCGAAATAGAGGTCAAATACTGGTCCTTGAACGCGGTCATCTCGGCGAAATCCATCCGCACGACATTTTGTTCGTCCCAGCCGGGTTTTAGCGATGTTCTGTATTCATACATATTGTAAGCATCTCGGCCCATACGATAGAAAAATATCACCGAATCGTCGCTAACCTCCTCGTTGAAATAGACCCACATCTCGAGGCTGTTGTATAGCGTAAGGTCCATCGACTCCCCAGCGAAAGATGTCCGGTGGCAGGAGATTGTATCCTCGCCGGGGACGTCGTCGTAGATTATCACGAGCGACTGTTCCTGACTCATAATGCCGGTGGTTACCGAACGCTCCCCCGTTACGCCCGGTGGCGAGACATAGTCGTTATCCTCGTGGGTATTTTTTGCGGTAACCTCGAGATACTTGCTATCCTCTTCCCACTTGTTACCGACGAGTTCTATCTGGGCAATCCATACCTTTCCGGAACCATCGATATTATCGACCCACAAACGTGCGAATTTTATTTTCTTCCAGTCGGGCGAACCGACCTCTATTCTTCGGTGAACCTTGCCGTCGGGATTATACGTGAATGTCGAATCCTGGATAGGTATGCGGTAGAGCCTCCAGTATTCGTCCGTGCCGTCGATTTCCGCCCTCGTTCCGGGCACCTCGAATTCGCTGCTCGACAGGTCTATCTCGAACTCGTAATAATTATTGTATCTGTCGAGGTAGTTATTACCGCTGAGGTCCTCTGTGTCGGGACGGTTACCACCTTCCGGGTCCTCGCGGTTGTTTTCGGTGCCGTTTATTTTCGAGTAGTCGTCTGGGTTGTCCGAGTCCCATTCCCAGTTATCGTTGTTGGGGTCCCGGTTCGAACTGCTATATCCGGGTTCGTCTTCGTCCGCGAGGCCGTCGAGACCGATATCCTCTTCGGTTAATAAGATACCGTCTCGGTAGCCGTTAATCTCTTTGTCTTCGGAATCGAGAATTCCGTCTCCGTCGATATCCTCGTCGATAGAGCCTAAATCGACGTAAAGTATCCCTTCGTTGCCGCGAACCCACACCTCGAGGAACATCGATTTGCTCTGGTCCTGGTATCCCGAGGAGATATATCTCATAACTCCACCCCACGCCTCGGCACCCGCTCCGGCGGTATCGGCAAGTTCGAGAACGAGGACGTTCGTTTTCGATTCCTCGGCGGCGACCTCTTTATTCGGCCATATCTCTTTGACCGCAACCCTGTCGTAAGGGTTATACCATATAAGCTTGCCGCGTTGTTCCTGCGTTTTATGCGGCGGTGCGGATGATTTATGCCACGCAGTTCGTCTTATCTCGAGATTGAAAATATTCCTTACGCCTTCGAAGTCGTCGATATAGGCTTCTCCTTTGGTATTTGGGTTTCCGATGACCTCCGCAACCTCGGCGGTGAAAACTATCCGCGATTCCTGTTCGGTGTGAATAAGCGGAATAGCGTCGACAAGCTGGGTTATAATCGGCACGGCATAATCGAGCTTCAGGTCGGCGTCCCAGATAAAGGCTTGACTCGGTTCGCGTCCGATTCTCGGCCTGCGTTCTGCGCTCGATACCGATTTATAAAGCGCGGTGCCGCCGAGCCAGCTGTTTTCAGCGAAACGGTATTCCGCGCGCGCGCCGAGAAGCGCTTTCTGTTCCGGCATAAAGAAAGGTTCGTAATCGAAATCTATAGTGAGTGTCGTGTTGGGATTAAGCGCCTCGTCTTTGAGAAAGGTTATCTGGCCTATTTGGTAGTCTATCCGATAATCTACGCCGTTCTGGAGTTTGCGACCGCCGAGTTTCACGACCTCGGAGCCTTCGATAATATTAAACCGGCCGAGATTCATCGGGTTTTGCCTCTGGCCGGTTTTCGTTCTGATGATATACCTGTGGTCGGCGTTTATCTCCGAGGCGTCGTTACTCGAATACATCGCCTCGTTACGCGGGGTGTTATCGCCAAACTGGAGAATCGTCTCCTCGATGTCGGTGGGGGAGAACGGATGTAAAACGGGGAATATCAAATGTCCTTCGCCGATGTTGAGATATTCTATATCGACCTTGCCGTCGGGGATGTTGTCTCCCGACTCGTTCACTTTATCGATACCGAAAACCTGCATAAAAGACGTGGGCGGAACCTGAGTAGTGTCGCTCGTTATATCGTTGGTTACCGGCGTAAGGTAAATACTTATTTCGACGTTATCCGGGTCGAGGTCCTGTGAGCCGAGGGAATAGACGTTCCGCCATGTCTGTTCCCAGCATGGGTTGTTCTCGTCCATATCCGGCGGGCGTATTAGATTTAAATATAGGATGGTATCGTTTTCGGCGGTAATAGACATACCGCCGACCGTATCGACAGTGCCGTCAGCGTGATAGTATTTATAACTGCAGGCTATCGCGTAGCTGTCGAACATCTGATTGTAGCCGGTCATCATAAACCAACCGAAGCGGCGGAAAACGTCGTAGTATTGTGTCGAGACCTCGTGAAAAAAACCGTGATGGCCGATATTCTCGTCGTATGGTTCGCCGGGTGTGGGCATCGCCTCGCCCTCGAAAGCACCGAGACCGATATTATTCGAGTTATCACCGTCATCTACGAAAAGAACGAAATCCCCTATACTGTCCCCTTCGGGAATAGCCGACCAACCGGCTCTCATAGGCCAGGGGAACGGATAGATAAAACTCGAATCCACCCAAAAATAGGTCAGGTCGAGGTAGTTATAGTCCTTCTTATCGGTCGGCGTAGTCGAGGTCTGCCCCGTTATGGTAGTCGATTCGTGCTGCCCCTTTTCCTGGCTGGCGATTGCGGTAATCGACCAGTCACCAATCTGAAACTGGCTTTTGATACCGAAAAGCCCCTCGACTCGTTCCGAGTATCCGACGAAAGTCGCCCCGGGAAGCGAGATATTTGTGTTCCCCGCCTCTATTTTCTGGATTATATCGTCCTCTTCGCCGGTGTATGATATGTTTATGGTGTTCTCGAGGTCGGTTTCGCGCTTGGAATCCTGGTCGACCGTAACGCTAATCTTGCTGCCGATTGTGCCTGTTATGGTGAACCTGCTTTCCTGCTCCATCTGGAGACTCGGGAATTTGCTCTGACCATAACCGAGTTCCTGGCCGGAATACCAGTCGCTCCGTCCGGAAAGCGTTATTCTGCGGTAGCCCGTAACTCTGAGTCCGACACCGCCTTCTCCGATAACC
>QNEE01000168.1 GCA_003645085.1 bacterium
TCCCTCTCCAATGATGGCGATGTCAGCGGACATCACGGAACACCCGGCGATTCTACTGATTATTGGATAGTGAAGTTGGATTCTACGGGCGAAATAGACTGGCAGAGAAGCCTCGGCGGAAGTGATTGGGATGAAGCGTATTCCATTCAACAGACGAGCGATGGCGGGTTCATCGTCGCGGGTTTTTCCCTCTCCAATAATGGCGATGTCAGCGGACATCATGGAAGCACGGATTATCCTGATTATTGGGTAGTGAAGTTGAATTCTGCGGGAAATATCGAGTGGCAGAAATGCCTCGGCGGAAGCGATTGGGATGGAGCGGCTTCCATTCAACAGACTTCCGATGGCGGGTTCATCGTCGCGGGAGGGTCCGGTTCCAATGATGGCGATGTCAGCGGAAACCACGGCTCTTATGATTATTGGGTAGTGAAGTTGTCGCCGGAGGATGGAATATCGGAGAATGCCCTGCCGGAGCAGTTCGCAATAAATGTTTTCCCAAATCCGTTCAATTCCTCTGTCGCCATCACCGCGCCTGCGGGAGCGGAAATCGAGATATACGACATAACAGGGTCTAGGGTATGGGGTCTAGGGTCTAGTTTCAGCCCCGGCCAAACAAACGGTGCGGATGAAGCGGGTAGCCCCTATACCCTAAACCCTATACCCTGTGCGGGGGGTGGTGGAAGGGCATTCATCTGGACGCCGGACGATAATACGCCCTCCGGCGTTTATCTCGTCCGGTTGACCGGAACGAACGCATCGACGAAGGTTATATATATGAAATAATGTGAACAAATCAAAACTCGAAACCCCGCTAATAATTGCCGCCTGTCTGTCGATAATCTACGGCATCGTGGATGTCGTCGCCGGCTTTTGCGCTACGACCCTCCCCGGTAAGGTCGCCGTGGCGGATTTTCCCGTCAATATGCTGTCGCAGATGCCCGTATTCCGCAATTTCGTAACCTATAGCACAATTGCCCTTTTCGTTCTCGGGGCGGCTTTTATAATCGCGGGGATAGGGCTTTCGCTTCGGCAGGTCTGGCCCCGATGGGTTGCGTTGGCGTCGTCGGCGCTCCAGATAGCGGGATTAATCTATATCGCAATTTATTATTATAAAGAAATCCTGCCGGCCGTCGAGGAAATCTTCCTGATTTTCGGTCGCCCGGATAATGCCTGGTTGTTAGAAACCGGCGGAATTGTCTTGTTCACAGAACTCGCGGCACTAATACCGGAGATAATAATAATCCTCCTGCTAATCGACCTGTCGAGCCGGCGAACCACCGCCGCTATTTAGAATCCACAGACCATAAGCATCGAACTAAAAATGGCGGAATGCGTTATGTTTTCCAACATATCTCTTGCCCTCGCCCTCCGTTGTGATATATATTTCCGACGTAAACCGATTTCAGTGGAACATCGGCTGCATTGTGGTATTACAGACTACCGTTAGCGGCGAAACGATGCAAGGTTAACGATGCTCAAAGCTGATAACATAACCTATACCTATCCCGGCGCGGAAAAACCCGCTATCGAGAATATCTCTCTGGAACTCGGCTTCGGTGAAATGCTCGCTATCACCGGCCCGAATGGCTCCGGAAAAACCACACTGGCTATGGTTCTCGCGGGTGTCATCCGTCCCGATTCCGGTATGGTAACTCTGTTCGATAGCGACCTATTTTCTGAAAAAGGCCGGGCTCTCGCGCGAAAAAAAATCGCTTTGTTGTTCCAGGACCCGCAGGATGGCATCCTGACAACATCGGTAGAGCGCGAGATAGCGTTCGGTCCCGAAAACCTGGCTTTTTCACAGGATAAACTCCGCGGACTTGTCGGCGGCCTTTTGCACGATTTCGGTCTTACAGAATTCCGTTCGCGCCCGGTCGAGGAACTCTCTGGCGGAGGCGTAGAACGCTGTGCGCTCGCGGCGGCGGTGGCTACCGACCCTGCAATTATTATTCTGGACGAACCGGACAGTTTCCTCGATTTTTCCGGCAAGCGCCGTTTCTGGAAAGAGATAGACAGGCTTCGCGCCGCCGGTTCGGCGATAATACATATTACCCAATCGCGAACAATCGCCGAGAAAGCGGATAAAAGAATCATCCTTGGCGATAATACTCAACATAATATTGCCCTGAACGACAATATAATAAATACTAACATATCGAGTATTACATCAAGTAATAATCTCTTATCTATTGATAATCTGGTGTTTTCCTATGATAGCGAAATCGCCGTCGATGACGTAAATCTTAAAATACACGCCGGGGAATGCGTGGCTATTCTCGGCGCCAGCGGAGCCGGTAAAACAACTCTGGCGAGGCTTTGCGCGGGATTATATAAACCCGATTCAGGGCATATTGTATCGAACGGAAGAGTTGGTATCAGTTTCCAGTTTCCCGCAAAACAGCTTTTTGCCGAAACCGTTCTCGGCGATGTCGCTTTCGGGCCGAAATCCCTCGGTATCGGAAACCCAGAAGAACGTGCCAGAAATGCGTTATTACGCGTTGGCATCGACGAGTCCTTCTACGGTCGTTCGCCGTTCGAGCTTTCTGATGGCGAACAGCGGCGCGTAGGCATCGCCGGAATTCTGGCTACCGACCCTTCGACCATTATATTCGACGAGCCGGCTGCAACTCTGGATAGAAAAGGCCGCCGGTTGTTTATCGAATTGGTTTCGCGGCTTGTTGCGGAAAACCGCGCCGTGGGAATAATAACCCACGACCTCGAACTGGTCGCCGCGTGTGCAAAAAGAGCGATAGTCCTGGACAATGGCCGCCTGGTCTACGACGGGGAAATGGCAAAGATAATGCGGGAAAAGGATTTGCGTCTGTCGTTCGGCCTAGGAACCGACGAAGACATTTTTAGTTCTTGATTCTCCGTATTCTTTGTGTTTTATGTGGTTTGACCGGAGGATTGGGCAGGTTAAAACCCGACCTTATGACCCTGGTTCGAGTGGAGTAGTTGTGAGGCAATATTCTATAGCCAATAGAAAATAGTCGATTAAGATGAAATTCGTGATTCCGCTATTCTTTATATCATCCGCTTTTGCGCTGAACGTTGTTCCGGTCGATAGTTTCTCTCTGCCGCCCGGGCTGGAGCCGATAGCTATAACCGCCGACGGCGCCGGCAGGATATTCATTCTCGACACGGATGGTCGCCTCGTAGCGGTCGAAAAAAAATCGGTTATTATCGCGGAACTGGACCCGATGACATCTGCAGTCGATTGGGTCGAACCGGTCGATATCGATTACAGCGCAGGGTGGCTCTATATCGCCGACCGCGCTGGCGGCGCTATATATCTTACGGATAGGAATCTCCGCGAACCGGCTAAAATCGAACTTCCGATATCCGGGCAAACCATCCGACCGGCGGAGTTCGCCGTCTCCACCGACGGGAGAATTCTCGTTCGAGACGACGAACGCGCCGAATTGCTACTTTTCACAAACTGGCGGGATAAAGACCCTCTGGAGATAATTCTCCCGAAAAGGGCAATCTCGAAAAATATCGGTGGTATAGAATTCGATATAGGCCGGCGCCGGTTTATTATAATATCGGAGGATAAAATAATACTATGCAGCTTGTTGGGCGAACTGGAAATAATCCCGTTCAGGGTTTTTCCCGAAATGGAAGATACGACATCGCTCGAAATCCTGACCGCGTTTACAGCCGATTCGCGGACGTTCTGCATCGATACACGAGGTTTCTATTCTATCGCGGACGCCCGGAATTTATGTGAATTAAACCCGCCCGGTAGTTTTGATGAGCCTCTCCTATGCGCCGTCTATACGCTCAAAGGTCGGATTATCACGGTCGATAGAAATAAGCTTACAATATGGGAATTCCGTGAATAGGTTTTATCGGACAATCCCCCTTTTTGTAATTATCGTCTTGTCGATAAGCGCCGGGTATAGGACCGTAATCCTAAAAGTTCCCGGCAATGGGATAATCGAACTTCCCGACAGCTTTGTTGTCGCTGCGAGCGAGAGTCTCCACTGTGACGGCGAAATCCTACCGCGTTCGGTATACTCGATAGATTATTTCCGAGGGCGTATTGTTATAAAAGAACCTATTGCATGCGATTCTCTATTGGTTTCGTATAGCTATATCGAACTTCGATTGCCATCCTCTGTTCAGCGCCGCGTCCCGCGTGGTTCCGGTGGACAACTCGCCCCCATACCGACACCGCGCAAAAACCTCGGTATGTTCCCCGAGGGCGGCAGGCTTATGCATTCCGGCAGCTTGTTTCGTGGAATTAAGGTAGGTAGCGGCCGTGACCCGACTATGGAATCCGCGTTTCAGCTCGAGGCCTACGGCGGTATCGGAGAGAATGTCGAGATAACGGCGGTTCTCAGCGACCAGGATTTGCCTATTTAGCCCGAGGGCACATCGGAGAAAATCGCCCAGCTCGACCAGGTCTATATCGGCGTTACCGCTCCGCATTTCGCGGCGACTTTCGGGGATTTTGCCACACAGTTCGCTCTCGGCGGAGAATTCACGAGCTACAGCAGGCGTCTTTCCGGTGTTCAAATCGAGGTCTATTCCGACCCGGCTTCCGCAGAAGCTGTCGGAGCGATACTCGAAGGTGTCTGGGCGTCTGACGAGTTCTACGGTTCTGAAGGTGACCAGGGGCCGTATTCGCTCTCCATCGAAGGCAAATCCTCGATACAGGTTCTCGCGGGAACCGAGACTGTCTGGCTCGACGGCGAGAAACTCAAACGCGGAGCCGATAACGATTACACTATCGATTATAATCTTGGGCAGATAACCTTTACGCCGAATAGACCTATCGGCGCGCAAAGCCGTATTGTGGTCGACTTTCAGTATACAGACATCGATTTCAGGCGTAGTTTTTATGGTGTTTCGGGCGGACTCAATCCGCATAACGCCATCAAATTCTATTTCGCCGGTATGTCCGAACTGGACGACCCGGACAATCCGCTGGCGACCGATTTCGGCGAGGGGGAACTCGAAGCTCTCTCCGCAGCCGGAGATTGTGCGGATTCCGCTTACGTTTGGGGTGCCGTTCTATCCGATTCCGGCGACTATGCCCTCGTCGATTCCGCTACCGATTCTGCGCATTTCGAATGGGTCGGCGAAGGGGAGGGGAGCTGGGAGGTAACTTTCACAAACGTCGGCTCGGGAAACGGGGAATACGAATATGCCGGTGCCGGCCAATACGAGTATGTAGGCCCCGGCGAGGGCGACTACGCGCCGAGAATGTTCCTGCCGATGCCAGCCTCGCATTCCGTTCTCGACCTAGGCCTCGAATTTGTTCCTCGCGGAGGAGTTACTCTCTCTGCGGAAATGGCGGCCTCGAATCTCGATAGAAACCGCCTTTCGGAAGCCGGCGACGACGACAACTCCGACCAGGCATACAATTTTGTCCTGAACACTCGAAGAGCCTTATCTGTTTCGGGACGGAGTCTCGGTAGTGCGCAGCTTACTGCGAGATATAGATTGAAAGGAGAGAGGTTCGCCGCTATCGGTCGCCTCGACGATGCCGAATTTCAGCGCGATTGGGGGATAGAGAGCGTATCCGGCGCGGAACAACTTGCCGAGATGAAAATTGTCTACGCGCCGTGGCAATCGCTAAGCCTTTCCGGGTCCTACGGTTCGAACGAAATCGGAACGCAACGAAGCGCGCGCTACGCCTCGGCGCTGAGTCTCGATACGCCCGATTGGAAGTGTAAGACCGATTTCTCGCGCACGGAAAACGGCGCCCGTTGGGATAAAATCTGGGGAACTCTATCCGGAAAGGTCTGGATATTCTCGCCTTCGGCAGGTGGTAGATTCGAAAACAACGAAAAATCCGGCGGTTTCCGGTTCTGGGAGTCGGATTTCGCGCTCGGTATCTCGCCTTTATCGTGGTTGACTTTAACGCCCGGATTCGAGCGCCGCGAAGATGAA
>QNEE01000169.1 GCA_003645085.1 bacterium
GAGATAGGCACTAACGGATATGGCATCTACTTTACCGGAAGCACTATGGGTAACAACGCGGGCAGATTTTATTCTTCCGGGAATAGAATCTACGTTCGTTCCGAGGATACCGATAATGTCGCGCAATTCGCCAGTTATGGTCTCTATCTCCCGAGGGATGTTAGTACCGGCCTGTATTGCACAGGCGGTGCGAGGTTTAACTACGCTGATGCTGGAGATGAGGTCTATATTCAAAATGGAACTGGTAGAGTCGGCATCGGAACTACAAGCCCATCGGCTAAACTACACGTTCACGAGACGAGCGGTTCAACGACGGATATGTATAATGGTTACGTGGGTGCGCTGATTGGAAGTGGTGCTGGTGGTGCTGGTGCCTATTGCGTGGTTAGCACCGCAGATAGAAGAGCTGTGTATGGTGTTACAAATGGCTCTTCCGATTACGCTGCAAATACAGGATATTCAACGGTCTGGCATGGCGGGTGGATAGTTACGACATACAGTGACGCCGCAGGACTTGTCGGAAGATGCGATAACGGTGGTTATGGGGTATATGGCTATGCATATGATGGTGGCTCGCTTGATGCAGGAATAGTCGGTTCGTGCGAAAATACAGGATCAGACTGGGCCGGCTATTTCTTTGGAGATATATACGCCGATTGGTATTATGATATTGCAGAGATGTATCCGGACGACGGGGAAATACCAGAATGCGCTCTCGTAGCTTTAAGTCAGCCAAGCGATGATCCGATGGATACGCGTATTGGATTATGCACAAAACCTTATGATTCTGGATTAATCGGCGTAAAATCGGAAAATCCTGCGATTTTATTGGGTCCCACGGAACACGCGGGAGAATACAGGGAAGACCAAAAGGAGCTTTTAAAATTAAAAGCCGGCGAAAAACGACCGGACGAGACTAATCCTGTATGGGCAAGACGTGAAGAAATCGAGAAACAAACTAACCCAAAAGCCGCCGACGATCCCGGTTCGCCTATCGCGCTCGCAGGTCGTGTGCGCGTTCTTGCCACGACCGAAAACGGGCCGATTAAACCCGGCGACCCGATTACATCGTCCAGCAAACCAGGTTATGGTATGAAAGCTACCGAAGCCGGGCCTATTATCGGTTTTGCAATGAGTTCTCTCGATGATGGCGACGGCAAAATAGTCGTCAACGTCAGCCGGACTTATTACACGCCACCTGTTCAATCCAACCAATCGCAATCCGGGTCGCAGCAGGTTTTCGACGGCGGAACCGCAAAAATGACCGGTAACGAAATGTGGGTATCGTTCAGTGACGACTTTTCATCACAACTTATAGATAACATTACGCCGATAATAACCATTACCCCGAATTGCCCCAGCGTAGTTCTATGTATTACAGAAAAAACAAGTAATGGCTTTAAAGTTGTCGGCGTCTCCGGCGACGGTGAACTATCCTTCGACTGGATTGCGATGGCGCGGATTAAATAAACCGCAATCAACTAAACTGCAGAGAAAAAGCCCGATTTCGGGCTTTTTTTATTAGCTATAATTTTTCGCTTTATCTCAATAATACGATTCTCACAGTCGTGCCGGAGGCGGTTTCCCGCACGAAATAGACTCCGCTGCCGAGTGATTCGTCCGGTGTCCATATCAGGGGCGTCGGCCCCCGCACTGAATCCGACCGCGACATTCCCGCGCAATCGGTATCTCCACCGGATTCAGCGCGGGGTAAGGGCAGATTGCCCACCAGACGACCGGTCATATCGAAAATCTCTATCCGGGCAATCTGCCCTTGCGCACCGTCCCGGTGCGCGCCGACGCCCCGGACCTCGATTGTTACCGAAGAATTGAATGGGTTTGGATACGCCGATATAGAGGGGACAGTCGGTAACGAATTCCCCCGCTCCTCGATATTACTCACAGTATCGATAACTCCCGATTCGTATATCGTATAAACCCACTTATCGACCGCGAGGTCGGGTATAACCTGCCGAATCGCTCCCGGCCACAGTATTACTAAACTATCGGCGATTGTTACATCTCCCAGACCGAAATGCATCGTCCGGCTGTCCATACAGGCGGTAACGCCCGTGTTTCCCTGAATGCAGCGACTCATAATGCGCCCGTCGGAAAGATACAACCGTGCCTGAGCGCCGTAAGCGAAATAGTTATTCGTGGTAATGTCACAGAATAGTCTTAGCTTAATCCAATTGTTATCATGCGGACAGCGGTCGTTCCGATAAAGCTCCAGGCCCGTATTGCCAGAAACCAAAAGGTCGAGGTCGCCGTCGTCGTCGTAGTCGCTCCAGCCGGCGCCCCAGCCGTTGTCCGTCCAGACGCCGGATTTGTAGTTATCGCAGGTGAATGTGCCGTCCCCGTTGCCTTTGTAAATCCAGCTATGGTAGCCTTCATAGACGCATGAGAAATAAAGGTCTAGGTTGCCGTCGTTGTCGTAATCACCCACCGCCGGCGAACTGTGCGTCTCGTAATAGGCGATACCCGAAGTTTCGAAAAGGTCGGTGAATGTGCCGTCGCCGTTGTTACGGAAGATATAGCTTTTGTCGGAAAAATCGATAAAGCGCGGATGCGCGAGGTTCGCGCCGATGATATCGAAATCGCCGTCATTGTCGAAATCGCACCAGACGCTGCCGATTGTATGTCCGTAATAACCGGATATTTCATGTCCCGCGACACCGCGGATGATAGCCTCGTCGGTAAAACGCCCTGTCCCGTCATTAATAAGGAAATAGTTCGGCAGTAGCCGATAACAACTGATATAGATATCCTGGTCTCCGTCGGTATCGAAATCGCAGAAATGGATACCGCGGCTATACCGGTCGTCGGAAATCGCCGGGGCGAAACTGTCCGTAACCTCGACAAACAGGGTTCCGGCCACATTCTTATAGAGGTGGTCTGGATAATAGACTGGAATATCGCCCCAAACCTCGCTGTAGCTAACATACAGGTCGAGCCAGCCGTCGCCGTCGATATCGCCGAAACCGCCGCAGTTCTTGGGTTCGTCGTAATCGACAAAACCCATCGAATCGGCGACATCGGTGAATGTCCTGTCCCCGTTGTTACGCCAGAGCTTGAGCGGATATGTTATCGAGACTGCGTCTAGAAGACCGTCCCCACTGAAATCCCCCCAGCTCGTGTTGCCTCCCATCGAGATGCCGACATCGGTAAACGTTCCGTCCCCGTTATTTCGATATAACGTCCCGGAACAGACTACATCGTCATCGCCGTCGTTGTCGTAATCCCCCCAGGCAACCGTCCGTCCGCCGGAAAGCCCAGCGCTGTCGGCTACGTTCTTAAACTGCCTTAATGTATCGATATCGAAGTATATCCCTCTTGCGCGTATCATATACGGATATGCCCCACCTTCGTCGCCTATATAATACCACGTAGCCGAATCGGCGTCATAAACATGCGAGCATACGGGGACATAATTCGAGGCGTATTTAATATACGGTTCCGCGCCGCGGTATATGCGTCCTATCTGGAAATCGGTCATCGGGGGGATATAAACCTTGTGGCCGATTTCCGCTTCGATATTTATTTCTCGCCAACCGCTGCCGCCGTAAGTCGTCAGAAATATAAACGGACAAAGGTCGCCGGATGCGACATTCGGCAACCCGGACCAATCCTCCCAGATATGCAACTCGATAGTCCCGTAACCCTCGAGAAAACAGCTAATCTCATAAAGGCTGCACGGATATTCTGTGGTGTAGCGTATCGCTTCGACATCGTTCGCGTCGAGCCAGGAGATAAATCCCGACGATATCCCGGAATCCCACGCAAACAGAACCGATTCGGTCTCGGTAATACTAAATTCCCGCGAGCCTGAAACCGGCCGTAAATCGAGTATAGTCCCGATTGGCGAAGGCGGCGCGAACTCGACCGTTTGCCCGAAAACGGATAACGCCGCCCAAAAAACGGCCAGCCAGATTATGTATATTTTGCTCATAATACCTCCTGTTCTCAAAACCAATATATTCTTCCGGTAGTTTTCGGGCAAGTAATAACAACACCTGAGGTCGAATACATAAATCGTCTAACTCAGCTTCTATAGATATTCTAATGGATGAAAAAAGCCCCCTTTTCGGGGGCTTCTAATTCGAGTTGGAGCGGCTTTCTACTTTATCAAACTCACCTTGTGGGTTATATCTCTTCCCGCACCGGTAAAGCGCACGAGATACATCCCGCTGGAAGCTCTGTTACCGACCGCATCGTTACCGTCCCACGTAAAGTGATAAAACCCGGGGTCGAGGTCGGCGTCGACAAGAGTATTGACCTTGCGGCCATTGATATTATATACCGAGATATTTATATGACCGCCATCACCGTTCGCAAGGCCGAATTCGACGCGGCAACTTGCGTTAAACGGGTTCGGAGTCGGGTCAGCGAGATAGAATTCCTCCGGTATCTGCGGCGTTTCGGCGACCTCTTTAGTAACCCACTCCAGCGGGGCCTCGGCGATTATCTCCACATTGTGTTTTTTACCGGTGCTGATAAAATAGTATTCCGATTGCGCGAGCATATCTATCCACTCGTCGTGGTCGGGGTCTTTCAGGTGTAGTTCGAAACCCTCGGGTATATCTCCGGCGTTCCAGTTAACGCGCACCTTTTCGCCCTTAACCGAGCGACAATCCAGCACAGCGTTCCAAACCGTAATAGACTGCCGTTCGTCCTCGTAAAGCTCCTGAAGCTCCTCCCCGCTGTCGTCGGTGAAATAGACTCTTAACCACGGTTCGGGATAGGTATAATCAGGCATTTCGTAGACACCGAAACAGCGGACAGCGACGTCGGTATTGTATTCTTTATAACCGAGGAAATTATTTTGGTCTTTCTGGAGTAACTCCTCGCAATCCGCTCCAAAACGGACTTTCCAGAACGAGAGCAGTTCCTGCTCCGGCGACGGCCTCGCTCTGCGGGCACCGCCGGGGCGGGCGTTCATTAGAAGGACCAGCGAGTCGCCGACATCCTCGGCATCCGCATTTCCTGTCTTAACCCAGAACCCTTCCCATTCGTAGAGCGTATCGCGTTCCGTCCCTTCGAATGGGTCGAGAGGCCGATACGAACCGTCCCGATAGGCTTGCGCAGCACCCTCTATCCATCCGGCGGCGGCGGCAGCGGTAACCGAAAGGGTTCCCGCCTCGCCATCCGTCGGAGCGACATCCTCGAATTTCCAGACCTCCGCATCGCGCCAGAAAACCGGCATATGCCTGGACTCGCTCGGGTCGTAGAATGGGTTTGCCACAATATTATAACACGAATAACTCGCTGAATTGTTCCGCGCGAGACCGATAGGATACGAACTAGTCGTATCGACCATAGTGCCGTAGACATCGATTCTAACCTCGGAACAGTGGTCCTGGATTAACCAGTAACCCAAACCTGGCGAGAACGGCTCCACACCACCATCGCCATAATAAACCCCCGGTTCTGTAAATCTACGGTAACCGTCGATTTGTGGGTAGTATTTCGATACCCGCCACCAGTTCTCATATTTTCCGCAATTAGAATCGGCGGGGACACCGGAACAGTTCGTGTGGAAATCGTCGTATAGAACCGCATCCTGGTCGCCGGGGTCGAGAGGTAAAGTATACGGACAGGGCGGAATGTAAGCATCTGCAAAGGTTTGATAAGCGTTCGTGTCCTCCCAGGGATTCAGCGGGACGCCCATCAGTGTATATCCGCGCCAGACAATCATCCCGGCGGTGGTGGTAGCCGTAATAGGTTGACCGTAGACTATAACGGCGGTGATATACTTATCGAGCGGAATCCAATCGCGGAAATCGACCGTCGGCCAACCGCCCGTAGTCGTTGCAGGGAAAGTCAACCGACTTGCCGCGTCAGCCCAGTGTGGGGAGCCGGGAAGCGTATCCGCC
>QNEE01000170.1 GCA_003645085.1 bacterium
ACAGGATAACCCGGCGTGGAACGCAACATATGCAGCGCTTTCCGACCCGTTGGAGGATATACTTATAGCGGAACTTTCGGGTGTATCGGGGACACTCGAACACTCGCGGGGCGCTGTCGGTTTGGCTAAACAGCTCGGTATATTCGGGACGATAATCCTGTTTTTGCTCGGTATAGTTCTGGCTCTAGTTATCTCACGGAAAATCGCTTCGCCGATTGCGGTTTTGCGAGAGGCGACCGACGCGGCAAAACGCGGTGAATGGGATAGGCGAATACAGGTAACATCGACCGACGAAATCGGCGACCTCACAGAGGATTTCAATGCGATGCTCGCCGAACTCGGAAAGGTCGATGAGATGAAAAGCCGCTTTCTGGCGAGTATCACACACGATTTGAAAAGCCCTATCGGCCGCGTTCGGGGAAACATCGCCAATATCCAGGATGGCCTTCTCGGCCCGATAAACGATGGACAGCGAGAACTTCTCGATATGATGACGAAGGACATCGACAAACTTTCGCGTCTGATACACGATATTCTCGACCTGCAAAAGATGAAAGCGGGGGCATTTAAGCTCGATTTGCGCGAGGTCGAGATTAAGGCTTTTATTCTCAATACGCTGGAGCAGCACACCCAGGATTTTATCGACCGGGATATCGATTTGCGCGTTAAACTCGACATCGACGACGTTAAGGCCGAGGTCGACCCGCGTCAACTGGAGCGTGTTCTGGATAATCTCGTAGTCAACGCGATAAAATACACGAGTGTCGGAGGGAAAATCTTTGTCGAGGCCGATGTCAGCGGCGGCGAGATAGTTTTCAGCGTGATGGACTCCGGAGTCGGTATCCCGAAAGAGCATCTGGAGCATATTTTCGACGAGTTCTATCAAGCGGGACAGAAGGTCAAGGGTGTCAAAGGGACCGGCCTCGGTTTGACAATCGCGAAACAAATCGTCGAGGCGCACGGCGGGCGGATATGGGTCGAAAGCAAGCCTCAGGTCGGCACGGTTTTTGCGTTCGCGATACCATTGGGCAGATGAAGGTGCGGACTTTATTATCTTGTGGTTTAGCTATTGACTGCGGTGTATTTTATAACGACTTTAGCACGAAAATCATTATTAATAGTGGGAGAGTAAAGATATTTAAAAGGCACAGATTTTATGCGACGCGGATAGTAATTTTCAGCATTTTTTAACGGATTTACGGAATGCTTTCAGACGTGTAACCAGTCAAGAAAACAATAAATAATTAACTCTAAAACGATAGACCAGCACTAATACCGATTTGGAAACTAACGAAAAAATACTTATTATAGACGACGAGGTCGGGAACCTCTTTATGCTTAAGGTCCGGCTCGAACACGAGAACTTTACTGTGTTGACGGAGGACGAACCGGAAGAGGGCTTAAAACTCGCGCATTCCGAGCACCCGGACATAATACTTCTCGACGTCAATATGCCCGGGATGAACGGTTTCGAGGTCTGCCGGAAACTGAAAGGCGATTTCGCGACGGCGCAGATACCGGTTATAATGCTAACCTGTATGGACGACACCGATTATAAAATAGAGGGTCTCGAGGGCGCGGGCGCCGATGATTATCTTATCAAGGACGAAATCGACCACCGGGAAATCGCCGCGCGAATTCGTTCGATACTTCGAAGAACACGCGAGTCTATCTCGGTCAATCCGCTGACGCATTTGCCGGGGAACAGGGCTATCGAGGCGGAGGTTAACCGCAGACTCGAATCGGCGGAGCCATTTACAATCGGATATGTCGATATAGATAATTTCAAAGCTTACAACGATGTCTACGGTTTCCAGAACGGCGATAAGATAATTCTCGCGATAGCGAAGATTCTTCGTGAGTCGGTCACCGACCGACTGGGGGTTTTTGTTGGACACATCGGCGGAGACGATTTCGTTTTCATTTCCCAGCCGGAGGTCGCGGAGCCGATCGCCGACCGTATTGTCCGCGGCGTTGCGGAGATAGCGCCGCAATACTATACCGAAGAACATCGACAGGCTGGCGGTATCCACAGCGTGGACAGAGACGGCGATACGAAGTTCTTTCCGTTTTTCTCGGTAAGCGTCGCTATTCTGCCGGTGGATGCCGGCAATTCGCCGTCGGAATTCGGAGAAATCGCAGGACGAATAAAGAAAAAGCTTAAAGAAAATGGAGGCAATCGTTATGGCGGCCCGGAAATTATCGATTAGCGCGTTTTTCGTCGTTCTGGCGATATTTTTAACAGGGTCGCAATGCGCCTCGGTTCGACGGACACCATCGAGCGCAGGGCAACTTTATAAGTCCGCACTGGAAGACCTTCAAAAACACCGTTTCGAGGAAGCCAAGTATAATTTCAAGAAAATCTATTCGGATTACCCGAATTCGGGTTACGCCGACAACGCGCTTTTCAGGCTCGGGTATATCGCCTGTGTTCAGGAGGAATATCTTCTCGCGCGCGATTATTTTGGCACACTTGTAGGCGAACATCCGAAAAGCGAATGGGCTTTCGACGCGAAAACCTGGCTTGGACTTTTGAATTCGTGGGTAGAACTTAGCCGGGAATTGGAGGAAGTTCGCGACCAGCTCGGTGTGGTCATCGACCAATCCGAACAGAATAACACGGCGAAGGATATCGAGGATTTACAGAACGAAATCTCACGATTACAAGAGGAGAACAGAAAGCTCAGAGAGTTGATTGAGACGCTGGATTGATAATGCACCTGCAATTTCCGCAAGAGCGAAAATCGAGTTCGGGATATCACGTATGAAAAAGGTGTTACATAGTGCTCACCACTTAATCCCTCGAATCCTTGAACGTTTTTTTTACCTTTATTTTTTATATTTGATTTTCATAAAATCATATCGTAGTTTAATTTTGAAATCGAAATCCAACTGCTAATCACAAAGGAGACAATATGGCGGTTCGCGATATCTGGGAAAGTAGAACGGCTTTCGTTTTGGCTTCGATTGGGTCAGCGATAGGTCTTGGGAATCTGTGGCGATTTCCATACGTATGTTATAAATATGGCGGTGGCGCGTTTCTTGTGGCTTACGCTATTTGTTTACTTTTAGCCGGTATTCCGCTTCTTATGCTCGAATTCTCAATCGGCAAGCGGATGAACAACGCCTCGCCCGGCGCGTTTAGAGGCGTTAGCAAAAAGCTCGAGTGGTTCGGTTGGTTCGCCGTGGGAATCGGTTTTATAATCTGCACTTACTATTCGGGGATAATGTCGTATTGCATCAACTATTTCGTCTATAGTTTTAATCTGTCATGGGGAAACGAACCCGGCGAATTCTTCTTCGGAAAGGTCCTTTCGATAACCGACAAACCGTGGCAAGTCGGCAGTTTCCGGTGGCCGTTGTTTATCGGCGTCGTTGTCGCTTGGATATGGATAATCGCTTCTATCTGGAAAGGGACGAAAACCGTCGGCAAGGTCGTTTGGGTAACGGTTCTCGGTCCATGGGCGCTGCTTATTCTGTTTGTTATTCGCGGTGTAACGCTGGAGGGTGCCTCGGAGGGCCTTAGATATTACCTTTCGCCGAACTGGTCTCTGTTGTGGAATATTAATCCCGACCCCGGGATACCGGGCGCGCATCAGGTCTGGCTCGCGGCTATATCGCAGGTTTTTTTCAGCTTGACCGTCGGTTTCGGCGTGATGATTGCCTACGGCAGTTTTATCGACGATAAGACCTGCATAGTCAAAAACGCGTGGATAATCGGCATCGCCGACGCTTTGACAGCTATTGTCGGCGGATTCGCGGTTTTCGGTGCGCTCGGGCATAAGGCCTTTGTCGATGGTGTCGCGGTCAGCGAGGTCGTCCGCTCCGGCCCAGGACTAACATTCGTAACATACCCGGAGATAATCAACGGTCTACCGTGGCCGCAACTGTTCGGGATATTGTTTTTCGTTATGCTGAGCCTGCTCGCTATCGACTCCGCTTTCAGCCTCGTCGAAGCGATGTCCGCTGCGGTTAAGGACAAATTCGGTTTCACGCATACGAAAGCCAATCTAACGGTGGCGATACTTGGCCTCGCTATGGGTCTGCCTTATATTTTCGGTTCGGGCATTCATTGGCTCGATATCGTCGACCATTTTATGAACTTCTTCGGCTTGCCGTTGGTAGTGCTGGGGATGTGTATCATAATTGGCTGGTATTTCAAAGCATCGCGTATGAGGCATTTCATAAACAGCCGCTCGGAGGGTAAAATCGGCATCTGGTGGGATATCAGAATACAGCTTATTATCCCGGCGTTTATCCTGTTTATGCTCGGTTTCGAGATATACGAGCGCATCAAAGCCCCTTACGGGGATTTCGGTCTCCGCAGCCAGGAATTCATTTTCGGTTGGGGGGTGTTATTACTGGTTCTCGTGGCAAGTGTAATTCTCTCTTTATTAAAAGGTTCTAAGGAGTATCAATCCAGAGAATATGAACGCATAACCAACGATGCTTCGGACTTATGTTGATATGAACCTCGTTTCCGGAAAACAACCGCACGCATGGGACCTCGGTGAGTTCTACCTCATCGACCGTATTCGGGCACTCGTTCCGGATATCGATTTAACCGACGACTGCGCGCAAATCGAGTTGCCCTACGAGGGGACGTTGCTTTTCACTACCGACGCGGCGATTAGGGGGGTCCATTTTCCAGAGGATAGTAAATATATCGCCGACGGTGGATTTCGCGCGCTCGCCGGCGCCGTATCCGATATCAACGCCTCGGCGGGAAAGCCGTTGGCCGCATTGCTGGCACTTGTTATCCCGCCGGAACTTACGCTAAGCGAGTTCGATAGGTTCCTAAGCGGTCTTCTCGAATATTCGCGGCATTCGGAAGTTCCGCTTGTAGGTGGGAATATCTCTCGTGGCGACAGATTCGGTGCGACTATATCGGTTATCGGGTCGTCGAACAAAGTAGTAACGCGCTCCGGGGCGCGCCCCGACGATTTAGTCGTGTTGTCCGGTTCGATAGGCGGCTCGGAAATTGGAAGGATGATTATTTCTGGCGAAGCTAGCGATGCGGATATAAAATCGCTCGATTCGGAGATTATCGGGACGCTCTTATATAGGCACCTCAGGCCGCTGCCCCCGCTCGGTCTCGGCGAAAAGCTCGCCGCTATCGGCGCGACTTCGATGGTGGACATCTCCGACGGTCTTATCGCCGACGTCGAGCATATTGCCGAAGCCAGCGGTGTTAATATCCATATCGAACTCGGTAAGCTGCCGCTATACCCGGGAGTTACGGAAATCGCGCAAAGACACCGCATCGAACCGGCGATTCTGGCTGCGGAAAGCGGCGAGGAATTCGAGCTAATCGCGACTATGTCGTTGAAAGACGCCGAAGAACTGGAGAAATTGCAGATGCCGATGACTGTTATAGGTCGTGTGCGCAGCGGAAACGGGTTCGTCGATGTTACTCTCAACGGCGAGCCTATACCGCCGGGATTTTCGGAAGGCTGGAAACATTTTTAACGGATAATTCCACGTGATACGCCTCGTCGATTTGGCCGCTTTCCATCGCGTAAGAGAAAAGAAAAAAATTTCTCGTCGGTTCACTTCGTTCGGTTGCACTCACGGGAACGCCTCGGAATGACAGGGAACGGGTAACCCACCGGGTCGCCACTATAGGAATCTTCGGAATCCCGTAACCCAAAAACCTAACAACCCAAGACCCTAAACCCTATCCCCTTTTTCCGCATTCCAAAATCTAAAATGAGATTATTCGTATCGGAGGGCATCGACGACTTTGAGTTTGCTCGCGCGGAACGCGGGAATTATCCCGAAAATGACACCTACGGCAAACGAAAATGCGAGACCGAGCAAAATC
>QNEE01000171.1 GCA_003645085.1 bacterium
GGCTGGAGTGGTATGCAAGGCGCCTGGGCATCTGGAGGCTCCGGTGGCTCGACTTATGGCAGCGCGACCGACTATAATATCGATTACGGTTCGGGTGGTGGTGGGTCGGGTGGTGGTGGCGGCGGATGGTATTACGGTGCGGATGGACAATCTGGCGGAAGAGGTGGTGGCTGTGTGGCGTTGATATCGAGTGGGAATATGACGGTTAGCGGGGCTATATATGCGAACGGAGGAAACGCCGAGAACTCGAACGGTGCTAGCAACGGCGGCGGCGAATCTACCGACGGCGACTTCGATTGTAGTTGCGACGGTTATAACGGATGTTCGATTTGCCCTCAGAGCTGGTATACTGCCTCTGGCGGTGCTGGTGGTGGTGCCGGCGGCGGTTCCGGTGGTGGCATAAAGCTTATGGCCGAAGGAACTATGAACGTTACCGGGACATTGCAGGCGCGAGGCGGGAACGGTGGATGCGCCGGTGAACCCGACCCCGATAACGGTTCTTGCTTCGATTTCCCAAAAGGTGGTGCGGGCGGCGGAGGCGGCAGAATAAAGATAATCTATAGCTCCTGTCTCGGCGGGCATAGTATTTCCCCCTCCGTCGATAGAAGCGGCGGCTCCGGTGGCTCGGGTTACTATAACGGAAACGCGGGTGGGAGTGGAAGTTATAATACACTGACTCTCCCAGTAACGACTATTACCACTAATCCCGTCGGTCTGCAGATAACGGTCGACGGCGTCTCTTATACCGCGCCCGCGCAGTTCTGCTGGCTACCGGGAACATCGCACCAGATAAGCACATCATCGCCGCAATACTCTGGGATGGACAGATATATATGGAGCACCTGGTCCGACGGCGGCGCGATTACCCATAATATCACCTCGATATCGAGCGGCACGACGACTATCACCGCTAATTTCAACCACGAATATCATCTCGTATTCGAGGCTTATACTACCGTCGGCACGCCGCTTTCCGCAGGTAACAGCGCGACACTCACGCTCGACGGCTCTCCTCACGCCGTCTGGGACGGAAGCCCTTATTCGGTCTGGGTCGCAGGCGGCAGTTCGCATCTTTACAACTTTTCCAGCACGAGCACGGGCTCCGGCGCTACTCATCGCTGGTACTGCGCCGCGCCGCCGTCGGGGAGTATCTCTTTCGGCGATACTATTCGGGCATATTACGCGGAGCAATGGTGGTTCGATATCGATGAAAACGGCCATTCGAGCCCCTGCGCCGGGCGCGAAGGCTGGTATAATCACGGCACTACGACATACGGATGTGTCGACGACTCGATAGTAACCGTCGGCTCTATCCGTTACGTATTCAGCCACTGGGATATCGACGCCTCCGGAACGCGGTCGAGTCAATCGAATAACGTTACTATGACCGCCGCGCGAACCGCGAGAGCTAATTGGGATGCGGAATATCTCGTTACGTTCCGCGCAAATACGGTTACTTCGGGAACCGACCTTTCGGCGGGCAACTATGCCGTCGTCAACGTTGACGGTTCTCCTCACAATATCTGGGATGGAAACGATTATACCGTCTATTTCGCCGTAGGCACTTCGCACCCGTATAGCTATACCTGGACATCCAGCGGAAGCGGAGCCACTCACCGGTGGTTCTGCCCCGCACCACCTTCCGGGACGGTTACGGTAGCGACGACTATCACCGGCGACTACCACGAGCAATGGTGGTTCGACATAGACGAAAACGGCCATTCGAGCCCCTGCGGCGGTCTCGAGGGCTGGCACGACCACGGTTCGATTATTTACGGTTGCGTTTCCGATTCGGTTTTAGTCGCCGGAGGAACGAGATATGTATTCGACCATTGGTCGGTGGATGCGTCGGGAACTCGGTCGAGCCATTCTAATAATATTACCGTGAACGCCGCGCAAACGGCTATGGCTAACTGGCGAACCGAATACTGGCTCGATGTCGATTATGCGGGCTGTGGCGCGGCGACTCCCGCGCAGACCGGTGCCGGTTGGTATCCGTCGGGAACGAACGCACCGATTACGACCGAGCATCCCGTATGGATTGGCGCGATACGATACGATTTCACCGATTGGACAGGCGGCACTTTCGGCGACGCTTTCAACCCGATTACGACAATTCTGATGGATATGCCCAGAACCGCGACGGCGAATTATATCCTCGCCGAGGTCGATATTATCGTCCAGACCGACGGCACGGCCGATTCCGTCATCGTCGACGGCACCGAATATTTATCCCCATGGAGCGGAGTTTGGGTTACGGGAAGCTCTCACGATATTTCTACCGATAGCATCCAGCCCGGAGGAGCGGGAATTCGATATATCTTCGACGGCTGGGCGGACGGTATTGCGGCGCGGGCGCGAACTGTAGCACCCGAAACCGATTCGACATTCACAGCGAATTTCACTACACAATATTATCTAACTGTCGATAACGGCGGTCACGGCGTCGCTGCGGGCGAGGGTTGGTTCGACGCCGGAACCGTTACGAGTTTTTCGGTATCCTCGCCGGCCGATGAAACCACAAGAGACCGTTATTGGTTCGACTACTGGACCGGTGTCGGAACAGGCTCATATACCGGCACAAACAATCCGGGCTTCTGCACGATGAACAGCCCGATTACCGAAACCGGCAACTGGCTAAGGCAGTTTAGAATTACTATCGACGACGGCGGCTACGGCAGCGCAACGCCAGCTTCGGGAGACCTGTGGCTCTTCGAGGACAGCTCGCAAACAGCACATATAACAAGCCCCGATATAGTCTCGCATATGTATTGCACCGGCTGGACAGGCACGGGGTCGGTTCCGGCATCGGGAAGCGATACTGTCGTAACGTGGACGGTAACCGACTCCGGTACGGTAGCCTGGAACTGGGCACCGCAACCTATGCTCGTAGTGATTAGCGAGTATCCTGGCGTTGTTCCGGCGGGAACGACCTATTACGACCCCGGCACACATATAATCGCGACCTGTCCCGGCGAAACGCTCGATATAGCCCCAGGGCATATTGCTATTCGTCTCGGTTGGACGGCTACCGGCAGCGCGCCAGCGTCCGGCGATTCCGGCGCAGTCGAATTCGATATTACCGAAAATACCGTTATAACCTGGCAGTGGCGCACCGAATTCAAATTAACAATCTCCAATCCGGGTGGACACGACTCTCCAGACCCACCGCCCGGCGATTATTGGTGCGTTCGAGATACCTATATCGTAGCGTGGGTTATGTCCCCCGACGGTTCGTGGTATTGCACAGGCTATAACGGCACGGGCAGTGTCCCGGCATACAGCCCATCGACTTTCGCCTATTTCCCGATGACCGAGCCTTCGACTTTAACCTGGCAATGGTATGATTATACCTCGGTGGCATCGCTGACGATTACGTCCGTAACCGATTCCGTCTGGCCCGGAACGGGGACTTTCTATTATTTCCTCGGCAGCACGGTTGTCTGTTCGACCTACCACGATACCGTTTTCCATAACTGGCGCGATGATTTGCGCTACACTCTCGACGGCTGGACAGGCAGCGGCGATTGCCCCGCGACAGGGGATTCGGGACACGTGAGCTTTATAATAGACGAGACTTCCACGCTTAATTGGCAATGGACTCAGCAAAACCGCGTCGATGTCAGCTCCGAAAGCAGCCTCGGCAGTCCGGTTCCGCCGGAGGGCCAGCACTGGTTCGACGACGACTCGACCGTCGATTTCTTCGTTTCCAGCCCGGACGCCGGTTTCTGGTGTATCGGTTACGATGGCACCGGAAGTATTCCCGACGGTATCCTGGACTCATTTACCACGGTAATAGATACCCCGAGTTCGGTTAACTGGCTGTGGAGCGACGAAATCTCTTTACTCATCGTCCATTGCGATTACGGAACGCCGTGGCCACCGGCGGGAACAACCTATTTCGAAACAGGAACCGCTGTAACCTGCACCGTGAACGCTATCGTTCCTATCGGGACCGGTCGCAGGATGGTCTGCACCGGCTGGACCGCTACCGGGATGGTCATACCGCCGACCGGCGACACCAATTACGTCTCGTGGAATATAAACGGCGAAACGCACGTATATTGGGAATTCAAGGAGCAACTCGAACTCGACGTTACTAGCGGACACGGCTTCCCGGTTCCGCCTGAAGGTATTACGTGGCACGACAGCTCGTCGAATATCGACTGTAGTGTAACCAGCCCGGACGGCGACTGGTATTGCTGGGGTTGGAATGGAACCGGCAGCGCTCCAAGCGGCTATGGAACCTATTTCGATTTCGATATTCACGACCCATCGACCGTCGATTGGCAATGGGTTTATTCGACGGGACCGATTTGCACACTGTTCGTGTTCTCGCCTTATGGCTATCCGGTTCCTGCGGGAACTCTCGTGGTGCCGGCTGGGACACATATCGTCGCTACGGTCGACGACTCTGTTTTCGACGGCGGATGGCAATATTGCACCGGTTGGGTCGGCACTAATAGCGTCCCGGCTCTCGGCGATTCCTGTATAGTAGAGTTCGATTTGAATTTCACCTCGGAATTGACCTGGATTTGGAACGGTGAACTCCGCTGGGCGGTCGTTGTCGAATCGGAAAGTGGCTATGGCTCGCCGAGACCATCGGTGGGGGTCCACTGGGTTCCCGATGACACGGTGATGACGTTCATCGTTACAAGCCCCGACGGAATGTTCATCTGTGTCGGCTGGAATGGCACGGGGAGCATTCCCGGTTTCGGCCTCGATACGATGTTCACCGCGACGATTACGACGAACTCGTCTGTTACGTGGCTCTGGGAAGAGCTATCCGGCGTCGTTACCCTGACCGTTACGAGCGATTTTGGAACCCCGTATCCGCACAGGGGAGTAACCTATCACCCGATAGGAAGGCACATCGCCGCCAGTATCGAGGATACTATCTTCGACGGGGACGGTATCCGCAGGCTTTGTGCCGGATGGCGTGGAGGAGGTTCCTCTCCGACTACGGGTGATAGTTCGCATTTCGAGTTCGATATCGATGTGAATTCGTTTATCGACTGGCAATGGGTCAATTCTTATCATATCGACCTCGATTACTCCGGCTGTCCGGTAGCGCCACTCCAGACCGGTGAGGGCTGGTATACTCAGGGCGAGGATGCGAATATCTATACCGATTCTGTAGTATTCGACGGTAGCGATTATTATATGTTCGTTAACTGGACCGATGGTCCCGTTCTGCCGGATACATTCCGATGCGGTTTCACGGTCGATTCGACATACGACATAGTCGCCAATTACGTAGGTGCCGCGAGAATCGATATATTCAAAAACCCGATACATTCGGAGGGGTATATCGAGGTCGACGGACACAGATATTACGGCGTTAGCGCATTGACCGTATGGTGGGAACTCGGGTCGTCGCATACGATAGCCGTAAGCAGTGTCGATTCCACAGCTACGCTTCGATATCATTTCGATAACTGGACGGATGGAGGAGCTATATCGCACACCGTCGGGCCGGTTACCGATGATATGACCTTGATAGCCAATTATAACCGGGAATACCTTATCCGGCTGGAAAAGAATCCGCCCGAGGATACCTATGGCGTAATCGGGTTCGAACATACGCCGTATTACGATTGGTGTGCCGAGGATTGGTTCTTCGAGGGCGAAACGGTAGTTATTTTCGCCAGCGATTCGGATATGACACCTTCCGCTTTCGATATGTGGACCTTCCAGAACTGGTCCGATTTCGGCGAAAGAACCCACGTTATAACAGTAACCGGTGCCGATACTTTAACGGCTTATTACCACGGCGAACATCTAATTTCTATTCGGAAATCCCCTCTCGAAGA
>QNEE01000172.1 GCA_003645085.1 bacterium
AAGTAAGACTATCGTTTTCGCGTGCGCGTTCGGCTATCGAATCCAAGTTCGGCGAGATGAAACGGTGGAATAGGCTCAGACGCGCTATTTATCGGGGTATCAACCGTGTCAGGCGGCAGGCAATCCTGACTGTTCTCGCCGTCAATATGAAGCGATTATCGGCGATTTCGGCCCAATCGACAGGATAGTTCTGTCCGGCAATGCTCGACTGGTTGTTTTGGTTGTCATATAACAAGAAAAATGAAGAATAACGGCAAAACGGAGCCGGGAAACGAACAGCCCATAACCAAAATATAAAAAGATAAACGGCAAAAAACCGAATTTTTATCCGATGTTAAAGAATAACCCGTTTTTCAGTAATCTCGATTTACGAAATATTTTGTCTTTAGCAAGGTAATTATTAAGTATTTTTGCCAATCGAAAGCCAGCCATGGCGTTTATCGTCTCTGTATTGTTCGCGTTTGAGGGCTATCTGTAGCGTCGGGTTGCGGCTATTTCGCGGCTTCCGCAGCTAAAACTGCTCGAGGAAGCGCAGGTCGTTTGTGTAGAAATGCCGTATATCGTCGATACCGTGGCGAATCATCGCGATGCGTTCGACGCCCATACCGAAGGCGTAGCCGCGCCATATATCGGGGTCGTAACCGACCTCGCGGAAAACCTCCGGGTCGACCATCCCTGCGCCGGAAATCTCAATCCAGCCGGTTCCTTTGCAAATTCGGCAGCCCTTGCCTCCGCAAATGCAGGTGAAATCGTATTCCACGCTCGGCTCGGTGAATGGGAAAAAGTGCGGGCGAAAACGTATCTCCGTTTCTGACCCCAGAAGTTCTTTCGCGAACGCGGTCAGGACCCCTTTCAAATCGGCTATCGTAACGTCGTGGTCGACATAAAGCCCCTCGACCTGCCAGAAACTGATATAGTGCGTCGCGTCGATAGTATCTTTACGATAACATCGTCCCGGCGCTATTATCCGGACCGGCGGTTCCTGCGATTTCATCACCCTAATCTGCACCGGGCTTGTGTGTGTGCGCAGAAGCAGCGCGTCGGTGTCGTCCGGACCGAAGCCGGCGATATAGAACGTGTCTCCGATGTCCCTGCTCGGATGGTTTGGCGGCGTGTTCAGCGCGTCGAAATTGTTGTAGGCCGTATCGACATCTGGACCCTGCGCGACCGAGAATCCCATCCCGTGGAAAATCTCCACAATCTCGTCGAGCATCGCACGTAAAACGTGCCTTCGACCGACAAACGGCTTTCTTCCGGGGAGTGTAATATCGGTGGGTTTGATTCTCTTTCGAGTCTCTTTTTGTTCTGCGGTTTTCGGTTGGTTTTTTATATATTCGAGTCTCTTTTTGTATGCCTTTTCCAGAGTTTGTTTAATTCGATTAGCCTCGCTGCCGACAGATGGGCGTTTTTCGGGCGACAGCGACCCGAGTGATTTCATAATATCCGCGAGTTCGCCTTTGCGTCCGAGATATTTAGCTCTGATATTGTCGAGGTCGGCCTGCGAGGAGGCCTTTCCCAGCGCTGAAAGAGCCTCTTTCTCGAGCCTGTTAAGGCGGTCGAGCATAATTAAATATTCTCCCCAGCCAGTTTCGCCAGTTTCGAGAAGGCTTCGTGGTCGGTTATCGCGAGATTGGCTATCGCTTTTCTATTAAGCTCGACACCGGCTTTTTTAAGACCATGGATAAATTTGCTGTAGGTTAACCCTTCGAGGCGCGCAGCCGCGTTAATACGCGCTATCCACAAGCGGCGGAAATCACGCTTTTTCGTCCGGCGGTGCTTATATGAAAATTGCCAGGCGCGTTCGACAACCTCACGGCTCGTCCTATAAAGACGATGCCTCGCGCCGAAATAACCTTTCGCAGCTTTGACATACTCTTTGCGTTTTCTACGCGCGGCGACTTTTCCTGTATTTCTGGACATAATTTTACCTTTCTGGAGCTTGAGGGTAGCCCTAATCTAAAACTCTTTTGCGGAAATAACTCGGATATTTCCTTAACAGCTATGTTCGCTGCTATACCCTCTTGTTCTTTTGTTAGGGACGACTACTATCACACGGTTTACAGAATAACGAATAAGTATATAGCCTACTTTGTCTTCCCGAGCGCCCTGCGGACTCTCTTGGAATCGTTGGGGCCGAGGACATTTTGTATCCTTAGTGCCCTTTTCCGTGAGCCGCGTTTTCTACGACCAAAGTGGTTCGTGCCGGACCTCTTGTGGACGACCTTCCCGTTTCCGGTAATCTTAAACCGTTTTTTTACACCTTTTTTAGTTTTGATTTTATTCTTTTTCATAATCTAACCTTTCTCGGTTTCTTTTTCTTTCGCTTTTTTCTGCCTTTCGACCGCGGCTATCTTTTTCATATCGGGCGCGAGCATCATCGTCATCATTCGGCCTTCGAGTTTCGATTCTTGTTCGACGCGCGCTATATCGGCGACATCCTCTTTGAGCTTTTCGATAACCTGCTCGCCGAGGTCGATATGTGTTATCTCGCGGCCCCGGAATCTGATGGTTATTTTGACCTTGTCCTTATTAAGAAGGAACTTGCGTATGTGTTTCATCTTATAGCCGTAATCATGGTCGGAGATTTTGGCCGAGAACCGCATCTCTTTGACCATTTGGGTATGTTGTTTTTTGCGTGCGGCTCGCGCTTTTTTAGATTTCTCATACTTGAACTTCCCATAATCCATAATTTTACATACTGGCGGTTTGGCAAAGGGTTGAATCTCGACGAGGTCGAGCCCGCGTTCGTAGGCCGTATTCAGAGCTTGTTCCGTCGGCACAACCCCAATTTGAGCGCCGTTCTCGTCGATTAGCCTAACAGGCGAGATACGTATCTGCTCGTTAACCCTCTCCGAATTCTTGTCTTGAGAACTCATTCGCTTTATTAAATCCTCCTGTCTTTTCTTGCCCCCCCTTTTTTAAGCGGGCGGTTTTCCTTCGTCGGTTAATCTCGTAATAATTTCTTCTATGGACATACTGCCCAAATCGCCGTGGGCGTGGCTGCGAAGACTCCCCGTATCGGAGTTTGCCTCACGCTCACCGACGATAACCATATATGGAATTTTAGCGGTTTCGGCTTCGCGTATTCGATACCCAATCGTCTCGGGACGGTCGTCCAATCGCGCTCTGATGCCGGACGACACGAGTTTTTTGTGGACGGATTTCCCATAATCAGAGAACTTATCCGAGACGGGGACTACTACAACCTGAGTCGGCGCGAGCCACATCGGGAAATTGCCGGCGTAATGCTCTATCAGACACGCAAAGAAACGTTCGAGACTACCCAATAGTGCGCGATGAACCATATACGGGCGTTTCTTCTGCCCATCCTCGTCGATATAAGTTATGTCGAAACGCTCAGGTTCGTTGAAATCGAACTGGATAGTGGTTGTTTGCCATTCACGGCCGAGCGCATCTTTAACCTTGATATCGATTTTGGGGCCGTAGAACGCACCGCCACCTTTGTCGACTTTGTAGGGCAACCCCATTTTGTCGAGAGCCTGACGGAGCGCGTCGGTGGCTTGCTCCCATCGTTCGGCCTCGCCGACACATTTCTCCGGCTTTGTCGAAAGGTATATACCGAAATCCTCGAACCCAAAACTACGAAGAATCTCGAGGGAGAAACCGTAGACTTTCATCACCTCGTCGAGTATTTGTTCGGGAGTGCAGAATATATGAGCGTCATCCATAGTAAACCCGCGGACACGAAGCAGGCCGTGAAGCACTCCGCTGCGTTCATAACGATAATCGGCACCCATCTCAGAATAGAGTATGGGCAAATCGCGGTAGCTGCGGATTCTGGTCTTGTAAATAGCGATATGGAACGGGCAGTTCATCGGACGGACATAGTAAATTCCGCCATCCTCGAACTCCATCGGCGGATACATATTCTCGGTGTAAAAACCGAGATGTCCCGAGGTTTCCCATAGCTGTGCACGGCCAACGTGGGGCGTATATACTGGCAGATAACCCTCCTGGCGGTGCCGCCTGCGCCAGTAATCCTCGATTAAATCCCTGATTATCGCGCCGTTAGGGTGCCAAAGCACGAGCCCGGGACCGATATCCTCGTGTATAGAGAACAGGTCGAGTTCTTTCCCGATTTTTCTGTGGTCGCGGGCTTTGGCTTCCTCGAGCTTTTCGAGGTAATCGTCGAGCATCGACCTTTTCGGGAAACTTATACCGTAAATCCTCTGGAGCATCTTCTCGTTTTCGTCGCCGCGCCAGTAAGCTCCGGCGATAGAGAGAAGTTTGAACGCCTTGATGCGTGAAGCGTCCGGGATATGAGGCCCTCGGCAAAGGTCTGTGAACTCCCCGGAGGTATATAGAATAACTTTTTCACCTGCTGGTATCTCGCCGATGAGTTCGACTTTATATATTTCTCCTTCTTTCTCGAACCGCTCGATAGCTTCTTTCCTTTTAACTTCGCGGCGCTCGAATACACGGCCTTCGGCGATTAACTCGGTCATTTTTTTCTCGATTGCGTCGAGGTCATCCGGAGTGAACGGCTCGTCGCGGTCGAAATCGTAATAGAACCCCTGGTCGATTGCCGGGCCGATAGCTATTTTAGTGTCGGGGAAAAGCGCTCTGACCGCCTCGGCCATAATATGCGATGTCGAGTGCCAGAAGATACGTTTTCCTTCGTCGTCGTCGAATGTCAATACTCTAAAGTCGCCGCTTTCGGCGATGGGCGTGTCGAGGTCGGTTTTCTCGCCGTTAATTTCGACAGCCAGCGCAGCTTTAGCCAATCCCGGGCCGATAGATTCGGCTATTTCTTTCCCGGTTATTCCAGCGGGATAAAACACAGGGTTACCGTCGGGAAAGATTAACTCGATTTCGGTTGCCATCGTAATACCTCTGTATTTACACAATAAAAACGGGGCTATCGCGCCCCGCCGAAATGGTGGGCGATACTGGACTCGAACCAGTGACCTCTTGCATGTCAAGCAAGTACTCTAACCAGCTGAGCTAATCGCCCACAATAAGAATTTTACACTCTTTTTGTCGGGTTGCGAACTCTTCTTTGGGGCGCCAATTTTCGGGGACGCTATCCCGAACCCCGGGCTCGCGGAGCGACATCCACGCATTAGTGCCCGCCCGCAGGGTTTTATCGCGGGGGGAATAATATAGATAAAAACAATATAATGTCAAATAAAAAAGAAGGTGAAAAATAATAAGGCGAAAAATAGGGTTTGGTTTTGGGAATCTTTTCTATTCTACGAAAACATAACCCTCGCAAAGGCCCGTATAGGCTTTAATTAACAGAAATCGCCTGGCCACAGCGCAACCTGTTCCAATACTATTGGTGCCGGAGGCCGGACTTGAACCGGCACGGTGCATAGCACCGAGGGATTTTAAGTCCCTTGCGTCTACCAATTCCGCCACTCCGGCAGAGCCTTTATTGTCAACGAATCGTGGCTTTTTAACGCGAGCCGATTTCCCGCGTTGTGCCATATTTGTGCCATATTCCAAGAATTTTTTGGCGAGATTTTCCGCTGCCTCCTGCATAAAATCCTTCGATAAATGCGAATACCTCATCGTTATCTTAATATCTTTATGTCCCGATAACTGTTGCACCGTTCTCGAGTGCGCCCCATCCATCACTAAATGGCTCGCAAACGTATGCCGAAGGTCGTGGAAGCGGAAGTCTCTAATACCGGCTTGTTTTAACGCACCTTCAAAACCCTTTCGATGCTGGTTAATAGTCTATCTAGTTCTTTTCCGAGAAAAACCAAATACTGTTACTGCAACTCGGTAAATCAATTAGGACTTGCGTATCTCGCAAG
>QNEE01000173.1 GCA_003645085.1 bacterium
ATCCGCAGCCCATCGCCAGAGCGCGCTATCCGGCGGAACCGCCGGATAGCGCGCTCTGGCGATGGGCTGCGGATACCGGATGGATAATCGAAACAGGATTGGAAATCCAAGCTCCGCTGTCGTTCCCGCTTTTTGAAACGACGCGAAGAGCCGTTATCGAAATATATGGGGAATATAGTTTTACCGGCTCGTCGGGCGGTGTAATTCTTTTCGAATGCGCGGATTTCGAAAGCCTCGCGCCCTCGGTGGATACGTTGCCGACGACCAACCCTTTCTATCCGGGCTCGCCGGGAATAGTCGGTTCGTCGGGGCTTTTTTCTACCGATTTCAATCCTCCAGCGGGAATAAGTGCTATAAATATAGTTCCGGTTTATGCGGGCGCCGACGGCGATTCCGGCCGCTGGATTATATCGAGCATATCGTTCCGCCTTTACGATAATATCGCCGAAGTGGAATATCCGCTAAATATAAAGATTTCCGTCTTCCCTAACCCGTTTAATAGTTCTTGTAAAATCGATATTCGAGGGGTCGAATCGCCTCAGCAAATAGAGATATACGATATCTGCGGCAATCTAATCAGGAACTTCGAGATAAATGGCAAAATCGCTAATACGGTTTTGTGGGACGGACGCGATAATACAGGGAGGCCGCTCTCTTCGGGAGTCTATCTTCTAAAAGTAAAGCCTTGCAAAAAGGCATCGAAATTGTTATATATTAAATAAGGTTTGCAAGGTAGAAAATCGGGAGGGTATGGTCTTTATTTTGCCGTTAAAGAAGACCAATCTTAAAACAAGGTGATATTATGAAATATATAATTCTCTTTCTAATTATTCTCACGGGTGCGGTTTTCGGTCAGTATATCGTCAACTGCCCCGGCGGGCTGGTCATCGAGCTCGACACTCTCGACGCCTTTTTTGCGATAGGCGATACCTCGGGCAATCCCCTTATGTTCGATTATCACGTGCCGTGGGTAAAGCGTGCGAGCTATTTTAACGTTATGATAGACAGCGTGATATATACGAATATGTTGTTGGTTTCCAGCATCTGCGGTGCGACACATCTTCGGTCGATGCGCGGTCCGATATCGGCATCCTACGACGGTTTTTCGACACAGTGGAACATCCCGATGGATACTACGGGGAGTATTATATTAACGCAGAGCCTTAGGGCTGTGATAATCGATACTCTCCCCGCGTGCGAGATTTGTTATATGGCTTATAACAACGATGATATTAACCACAAAATCGCTTTTTATCAGAATTTCGATGTTCTGGTCGGTAGTAACGATGTCGCTCCGATGGCTCTGGGCGCGGCCTATTCGGGACTGGGCGGTATTTTCGGCGGAGCGGAGGTTCCCTATTTTTGGCAGGCTTTCGAGATTGGTCCCGGCGGTGGAACCGACCAGGTCGTAGCGAGAGGTATACTTCGGGGACTGGCTACTACCCCGGAGATTTTCGCTTATGGTGAACAGGAATATCTTTCCGACGATTGCTGGGACCCCGACCCGGCGGTTATCGACCACGGTTATGGTGATTCCGGCGTTTCGCTTCGCTGGGCCGAATATCAGGTTAATCCGGGCAAGGCTTATGAGATATGCACTATTTACGGTTTCGGGGAGGCTCCCGAACCGGGGGCCGGCGTGATTATGTTGGCTTTAGTGCCGAATACCGTTGGTTCGGCCTGCGACGACTGGGCGCGAAACCCATTCGAGGTGGCGGTTCTTGTTTATAATGTTTCGGTAAGCCCGACTTTGGATTCGGTTCGCGTCTGTATCTATCCCGACGACGGTTTCGTGCTCTGGTCGGATGCGACCCATTCTGCCGATACCTGTTTGTTGTTAGCGGAGGCGCTTCCGCCGGATTCCACCGCTATGGGTGCGTGGCTCGTCTGGGCGGATACGGCATTTTTTACCTCGGGGCCGGCAGACCCTTCGATAATCACCTTGTTTACAACGACTACTTCCGGCGTGGAACCCATAGCTGAAACGACGTTCGTTCATATACCCGACCCGGTAGGAGTCCCCCCCACTATCGAGGTTATAGAAATACCGGACTGGGCTATATCCTGCACCGGCGGATTGGGTCTGGATATGAAGTATTATATCGAGGACGACGGCGGTATCGACCCATCGAGTATGATACTTCAGATAGGGTCTGAGATTAAATATCTCGGCGACGATTTTGTCGAATGGGCGGACGATACATTGACTCTCGGCATTCCGGCCTACTATCTGATACACGGGAACCGTGTATATTTCGGTATAATTGCGGTTTCCGATTCGGACGGCTGTATTCCCGATTCGATTCCACTCATAGACAAATTCTGGGTGGACACAGAACCGCCGTTTATAGGTCCACCCTATCCTCCGAGCGGAGCTGTAATGAACGACCCGAACACGGCTATTACATTTCCTATTGTCGATTGGCCGGCCGGAGTCGACGAGTTATCTATATTTACAAAGCTGTCTATCGATGGTGATATTACCTACTATAACATTCTCGATGCCGAGCTTTCCTTTGTGGATTCTATACTGACGTTCGAGCCGGGCGCCGACTGGCCGGACTCTTCCGATATAGTATTCTGCATATTACAGGTCGCCGACGATGTCGATGCGGATTACTGCCCGCCTAACATTCTCGAAGACAGTGTCTGCGTCAGTTTCAAAATTATCTATTCGGCGATATCAGAAGACGGGAAACCGCTCGTTTTCAATCTTTCGTTTTACCCGAATCCTTTCAACGCGACGGTTAATATCGAGGCCCCCCTGGCCGATAGGGTCGAGATTTTCGACATTTCGGGACATAAAGTCGCGGATTTAAGCGAGCGGTTCGACAGTGTCGTCTCGTATCGCACCGTTTGGGACGGCACGGATGGCCGCGGTTCGCGTCTGCCGTCGGGTATATATTTAATCAGAGCGGTTCGCGGCGAACGGACGATAGTAAAGCGAGTGGTGCTGTTGCGATAATACGGTTAGCATTTACGGTCGTCGGTGGCGCCCGGTTTCTCGCAAACCTCGATGAAAAGCGAGAATATCAAAAGGCAAGTTGCAAAATTATTTACTTTTTGTTTCGTATTTTTCGATTCGCACTTTCCGTTTTGCATTACAGTGCATTACATTACAGTTCAGTTTATTTTTTTAAAAATAAATTACATTGCATTGCACTGCATTGCATTGCATTGTTACTGTATTGGATTGGACTGTAATTGGATTGCATTGGCAAATGCCGTCCGCGCCGCCTTTCTTATTATACACGAAAATCTCATTCTTCAAACGGTTTTGTGCCAATCGCATACGAAAATGTGTCAATCGCATAGCCTCGTCAAAACGAACGGCGGAGTCGGCCGCTTTTATTTCTTGACTTCAGGGCGCTCGATATGTAAATTATGCATTCAAGGAACGAATAAGAATATAAAGACGCGGGAAGCCGATTAATGCGGCATTATAATGCGATAATAAAATACTTGCGCTTCTACAATTTAAGACATTAATTTCATTATTATTTCGTAATAGACGGCGTCGATTTAAGGGCTGTTCAGTATTTGCTCGGTTTTAGAACTATACTGTTGACGATGCGGTATACGCATCTTTCTAAAGAATATATTTTAAATACAGTCGAGGTTTTATCCGATAATGTTTTCAGATTTGGCACGAATATGGCACAACGTTAAACAACGTTAATTTTGTAAATATATTGGTAGTGGTAAGCTTTTGATAGACGATAAAAAGGCGCCCTAGCTCAGTTGGTAGAGCAACGGACTGAAAATCCGTGTGTCCGCAGTTCGATTCTGCGGGGCGCCATAGAATATAGGGAGCTCGAAGGCTCCCTTTTCTTATATGTTCGATTTCTGCGGTTATGGTTGTTCGATTAACCGCCAACCGATTTACTAAAAAATCTTCGATAGTCCAATTTTCCATTTTGTATCCCCGAAAATTGTATTATATATAATAAACCTTCCAGCACAAACGGGATGTTATGCCTATAAAAACCAAATATATCGTCGTAACGGGTGGTATCGAGGGCAAAATCGAGGTTATCCGCCACTGCCGCGAGAACGGGCTGCCGTTTCTGGGCATCTGCTATGGGATGCAGCTCGCGGTTATCGAGTTCGCCCGAAACGAATGCGATATACTCGGCGCCTGCACCACCGAAATCGAGCAGGACGGCAAAAAATGCTCCGAGCCGGTTATCTGTATCCTGCCGAGCCAGAAAGAGGTCTATCGCAAGGGCGGCACGATGCGACTCGGCGGTCAGGACGTTGCTTTAAAAAAGAAATCCCGTGCGTGGGAAATCTACGGGAAGGACAATATCCGCCGCAGATTCCGCCATCGATACGAGGCCAACCCGGAGTTCGTCGGGCGCCTCGAAACCGGCGGAATAGTGTTCTCCGGCACCACGACCGACGGTGAAATCGTTCAGGTGATGGAACTTCCCGAACACCCGTTCTTTTTCGCGACGCAGTATCACCCGGAGCTAGTCAGCCGATTGGAGGAGCCGGAGCCGCTGTTCGAGGGTTTGGTCGAGGCGGCGCTGAAGCAGAAACTATAGCGGAGTCGATTGGTCTTTCTTTTTTTGTTGTTCACGGCAACTTCATCCGTTACATTAATCGCATAAAATCTCTGCGCTCTTTCTCGCTTCGGTCGAAATGATATAGTAATTAGCCCAAAGAACGAATAGAAAGAAGACCTATGAAAAAAACGATTATGCTGGATAAGACCGAGTTCGAGGTCGAGGTTACCGAACACAAAGACCATTACGATATCGAGGTGGACGGCAAATCGCACCGTGTCGAGCTATCCGAACTCAGAATGAACGGATTCGCGTTGGCGCTCGTCGACGGCAAAGCGATTCAGGTCAACTGCAATAAGGTCAAAGAAGGCGATTATATCCTGACTATCGGGCACAACGCGCACGAGGTTATGTTCCGTGAGGCCATGGTCGAGGCCGCTCTCGAGGAAGGTGAGGCGGTTATCGAGGCGCCGATGCCCGGATTGGTCGCGGAGCTTTATGTCGCTCTCGGGGACGAGGTCGTTTCTGGCCAGCCGCTTTTGATTCTCGAGGCGATGAAGATGCAGAACGAAATCGTAGCCAAAACCGACGGCAAAGTCGCCGAACTGCACATCGCCAAGGGGGACATCGTCTCGATAGGTCAGAGATTGGTGGTTATAGAAGGGGAATAATGAAAATTGCAAAAGGCAAAAGGCAAAAATTTTTCATACGACTATGTTCGATATTCCATTTTGCACTTTTTAATCTGCACTTTTCATTTTGCACTAAGCAATTGCGTTCAACGATAGTATTTGCGAGGTTCGCCGTCGTCCTACGGGGTTAATTCGGCAAAAAGTTCTTCGCGCAGTCGCCTAATCGCGTTTATTGCGTCGTCTATCGGGACCTCGACCTTCGTTTTTTCGCGCCTGCGAAATATCTCGACCACTCCTTTCGCGACTCCGCGTCCGACAGTTACTCTTATCGGTGCACCCATCAGGTCGGCGTCCTTGAATTTTGCCCCTGCGCCGAGGTCGCGGTCGTCGAAGAGGACGTCGATGCCCTCTGCGAGCAGTTTCTCGTAAATATCCGTCGCGGTGGTTACGATTTTTTCGTCGGCGATATTGAGCGCGGTTACAACGACCTCGAACGGCGCGAGCGATATCGGCCAACAGATGCCGTCGTCGTCGGCATAAAGTTCGATTGCCGCGGCGAGTATCCTAC
>QNEE01000174.1 GCA_003645085.1 bacterium
ATGCAGCATTCCTTATGAGGACGTAGCACGGAGCGTGCCAGCTGTTTGGCACCCGAATTGCATAAAATACAGAGTTTTTTACCCGTAAATAACGACCCGAATTGGAGGTCTGGATGTTATCGAAAAACCGTGTTAATGAATTGTTTCTTGTTTGCGTTGCTATAATCATATTGTCGGTGCCCGTGCTTGCAGACAGAACCCGTGGCGGCGTCCTATTCCTATTGATAGGCCCCGGCGCACGCGCGACAGGGATGGGCGAGGCGTTCGTCGCTATTGCCGACGACCCTACCGCAACATACTGGAATCCCGCCGGATTAGGGCGATACCCGCTGTCATCGCAGTGGATTGATATGAGAAAACCGCCCGGCGAAAAGGTTATCGCGATAGCCACAGTCAAAGCCGGATTGATAGATATAGACTATCGAACCTACGATATCTGGGCGGCTACCGATTCGGGGCTATACCTGCTCGACGGCAAAAAGTGGGTAAGCGGCGAAATCTACAATACATCCGAAGAGGAATCGATGACCGATATTATTTTTCATTATATCGACGGAATCTCATACGATTCCACGCTGGTCTATGAGAAAATTATTCCGGCGGTGCTCTTAGCCAATAATATGGAGCAGATGCCGGAGGGTTTTCTTCCGCCGGAAACGAAGATAAAAATACCGTTCGCCGCTCTTGTCGAAGGAAAAGTAACCGCTCTTTACGGCGATAAAAAAGAACTCTGGGTCGGAACCGATGTGGGATTGTTTGTCAGAAAGAAAGGGAGATGGGAGCGAGAAAACGACTCGCAGGGGCCGATTGGTAAAAAGGTCAATGTGATAGCCAAAGACGAACGAGGCTACCTGTTCGCCGGAACCGATAACGGTTTGTTTATGCGCAAGGGCGCGCGCTGGGTTCGGTTCACCAGTGCCGACGGTCTTCCGGATAATACAATATACTCGATATTTATAGACTCGCATAAGGACGTCTGGGCAGGAACCGGGACAGGCCCCGCAAAGCTAAAAGGGGATAAATGGAAAGCCTCCTATACAATCGAACCGCCGCCGGATAAGGACTGGTTCGAACTGGTCAAAACCTATTTCCCGGTCGAGGAGCCTCATAGACTCGATTATATCGTCGCCGAAATCAAAGCCCGTAACGACGCTCTGGATACCGAGCGCCCGAAGCCGGGAAGCCGCGTGGAAATACCATATTTCTTGGCGTTCGAGTCGCCGGTAACCGCTATATATATGGATAAATACAGGAAGCTCTGGTTCGGGTCGGAACTCGGCCTGAAAGCCTTCGATAATAACAAAAGCTGGGAGTTTTACGGCTGGTCGACGACTACTATCGAGGAAGAGACCGATATCAAGGATTGGTGTCGCGAGCAGTGGCCGGATGCATCGGAAGAACTTATCGACGAATTGGAGAATTCGCTCCGATATTATAATCGACTGAATCTGCACAGGTTCGAGGCCGGCAGTGTAATCGGATATCCTAAAAGCCCGGTCAGCGGAAAAATAACCGCACTCGAGAGCGCGCCCGACGGCAATATTCTGGTTGGCACCGAATATGGAACCCTGATATTCGATAGAACAAAGTCGCGTTTTCGATATTATGTCTATGGTGGGCTTAAGGACGAACAACTCGAAAATATTATCCGTCACGGGAACGAATACTGGTTTAATACTGGGAATACTATCAAGGTTTATTCTAAGGGAAAAAGCGGTATTAGCTTTATGCACGTCCAGTGGCTTCCGACGCTCGCGCCCGATTTATATTACGAGTTCCTTTCCGGGACGACCTATCTCGAGGGTTGGGGAACGGTCGGTGGCGCTATTACCTATATTAACGAGGGGGAGAATATCTGGACCGACGAGGCCGGTAACGAACTCGGAACCTTCAGTTCCTACGAACTTGCAGCGGCGGGCTGTTACGGCACCAGATTGACAGAGGAACTGACCGCGGGATTAACGTTCAAACTTATATATTCCGCTCTCGCTCCGGGAGTAACGGTCGGTCTCGAGCAGGAGGAAGGCACCGCGACAACATTCGCGGTCGACGGCGGTTTTCAGTATGACCTGCCGCTTCGCGGATTGACGGTCGGCGCGTCGGTGCAAAACATCGGCCCGGATATCCACGATATCGACGCCGCACAAGCCGACCCTCTGCCGAGAAATCTAAAACTCGGTTTCGCGTGGCGCATCCTCGATACCGATTACAATCGTTTAACAATAGCCGCCGATATCAATAAAGACCTCATAAACTGGGGCAACGACCCACCGCTCAAGGAGTTCCGCGAGGCGGTCAAGAACATCGGCGCGGAGTATTCCTATGCGAACTTCATTACGCTGCGCGGCGGTTATATGGTCGATTACGATTATATCCCGACAGAAAGCTCCGACATTATTCGCAACGAGGAATACGACCCCGCGCATTGGAAAGGGATACACTACTTCACGGTCGGTGCGGGCATCAATTTCAAAAATTTCGCGTTCGATTTCGGATATATCCCGCTGCAAGAAGACGAGGAGGAAGGTAAACTCGTGCTCTCGAATATCCTTCGTTATTCGGTTAGCGTGGCGTTCTAAGGTTTCGATTGTATAATCGGTTGCAAAATACGTTGTTCACGATTTCGCTTCTCGCGTTTGCCGCCGTGTCGGTTTTCGCTTTGGATTTAGGTGAGATTCGACGCGGAGAGCCGCGCCGATTCCGCAGACCCGACCCGTGGCGACCGATGGTTTCCGACCGGAATCTATTAAATCTCGACCGTCCCGCGCAGTGGGCGTTGCCGCGACCGAAAAGGGACGGTGCGACCGATACAATCAAGGTTTGCGTTATCCGCGTAGAATTCCAGCCGGACGGGACACCCCGGACGACCGGCGACGGAACTTTCGACTATCGTCCTCGCGAAGAGGCCCCTCATCCTTTCGACCCGCCGCCGCATACACTCGCGTATTTCGATTCGCATATGGACGCGCTGCGCAGGTATTACCTCGCGGTGAGTGATTCGCAGCTTTTTATCGAATGGCAGGTTTTCCCGGCGGCAAGCGACAGTTTGGCCTATCGGTTGCCGGACAGTATGGGCTACTACGGCGAACTCGGCTGGATGGGCGGCGATATCGCAGACCGAATGCAGCAGTTTTTCAAGGATTCGTGGGAACTGGCGATTTCCTACGGCGAATTCAACCCATCGGAATGGGATGCCTTTATTGTATTCCACGCCGGTAGCGATTGGCAGAACGACGTCGCCTCGCTGGTTCCGGAGTATGTCGAAATATGGCCGGATATCTTTGTCCCCAGCCCGGACGATTTGCCTACCGGATATCTGAAACTGCCGTTCACGATAGCTGGCGTTATAGAGGACGGTATAATTATGCCCGAACAGGCCTGGCAGGACGGGCAATATGTCTGTATCAACGGCGCTCTCGCCCACGAGTTCGGTCATCAACTCGGCCTGGTCGATTTGTATAATACCGGCAATTTTATCACGCAGGTCGGGGATTTTTCGCTGATGGACAACGGCTTCGGCGTCGGCGCGGATGTACCTATCGACGACGACGGGGATGAAATTTACGAAGATACCTTCAGCGTCTACGGCCTGTTGCCGGTCTATCCGTCGGCGTGGGAACGCGCTTATCTCGGCTGGGAAACGCCTCTGACAGTGGTTTCCGATACGGAAAATATAGCGGTTCAGGCCTGTGAACTGCCGAAAAACGACGGCGCGACGATTATCAAAATCCCGATAAACAGCTACGAGTATTTTCTTATCGAGAACCGGCAGTATTCGTTCAGCGACAGTTTGAACGAGGTCTATGGTTTCCCGCGTGGCATCGGTTTCGCATATCTAAAACGAGACCCGGAAACCGGCGTGATTATGGGGGGTATGACCTCCGACGATTCGACTTTCACGCCCTGCTACGATTTTCTGCTTCCGGGATGCGGTATTCTGATATGGCATATCGACGAATCGGTGGCTTACGGCGACGTCGACGGTAACGGAATTAACAATTTTGAGGACAACACACTACAGTGGGACGTCCACCGCAAATTTATAGCCCTCGAGGAGGCCGACGGTTTCGAGGACCTCGGCACAATAGTTACCTACGGCGAACCCGAGGACTATTTCTATTATCCGAATAATCAGCATTTCGGGCCGAACAGTAACCCCTCGACGGAAAGCAACGACGGCGGTTTTACCGGAATAAGCGTGGGCGGAATAGGTTTCGGCAATCACCCGCAGATGGATTTCGATATCGGTTTCGACCACGGCGCGCCGACCGCGATTGTGAAAACTACAATCTACCCGCTTTACGCTCCGATGGTCGCCGCGGACCTCGATACAGACGGTGTCGATGAGATAATAACCGAGGGATATACGTCCGAGAGCGGTTATTATTATGGTTGTGTTTTGATTTGGGACGCGAACGCCGAACCGTTTATAGACAACGGCTATACGGTGGAGGGGGTCGAATTCGACGGCTCTCACATAACCGTTCCGTATCCTGTCGCGGCGAAAGTGAATGCTGACCGTGTTACCCTTCCGGCTATAGGAGATATAAACGGGGACAATTCACCCGAGGTCGTCGGTCTCGATATCGAGGGTAATCTGCACGTTTGGGACCCGCGAGAAATAGACCTCGACGGTTTTATGACGGAGCTTCCCGGTTTCCCGGTCAATCTGGATTCTTCCGCTACGCGGTCGGTTTCTCTTTGGGATGTCGATAGAGACGACAATGACGAGATAATAGCCTTTTGCGGCGAAAACTGGTTTTTAGTCGGAGAAGGCGGTTCACGACTTATTACAGGTAACGCCCGAGGCGAAATTACAGGTATTGCGCCTTGCGCTGACGGTTTATACGTCCTTGCAAAAAGAGAAAAAGCGAAGCTCTATCTCTTCGATTGGTTCGGCGAAATAATTTGGGATGTGCAGCTTTCGAGGGGTGATGTTTCGTATCTCGTTCGCGCGGACCTCGACGGCGACGGTGAACCGACCGAGGTAGCGTGCGCATCGCGCTCCGGGACAATCTATGCGTTCGATTCGGAAGGAGCCCCGCTCGATTATTTCCCGGCGTCGGTGAACGATACCTCGCTGTCCAGCCCGGTCGCCGCCGATTTCGACGGAGATGGCATAATCGAACTGCTTATATCGGGTCGGGACGGTTTTTACGTTTATGAACCGACCGGTTTTGCGCACGAAAATTCACCGTTCGAGATAGACGATATACTCGCTTCGCCCGTTTTTACGGGAGATTATGCTATATTACCCTCACAAAGGGGCGTTGTAATCGGTATAGATGAAAGCGGTAGCAGTCCGGATTATTTCCCGCTTAACGGCGGGCCTTCGGATGCTACGCCGTGTTTTTTCTCCGACCCGGATGGGAAAGTCGGTCTCGCTATGGGCAGCACGAACGGGTCGCTATTTATATGGCATAATCTAGAGAATGAACTCTTAGACGGTGCTTGGCCTATGTGGGGCGCTGATGCCGCGCATACTTTTTTGCAGCCTGTAGCGGGCGATACCCCCCAATCTGGCGGAAAACTGGCTATAGACTTTTTCTATTGCTATCCCAATCCGGCGGAGAGATTTACGAATTTCCGTTATGAATTGAGCGGCCCGACCGGTGTCGCGGAGGTTTGCATCGACGTGTTCGATGTTGCGGGGAATCATATAGCGCAGGTTACCGGGCCGGGCGACAC
>QNEE01000175.1 GCA_003645085.1 bacterium
GTGCAGAAAAGATGGGTTATTGTGGCAATCGAGCGAAGCCGGAGGCCGTCGGATTTCAAGCACGATAAAGCGGGGAAATCGCGGGAGCCGAAGCTGTGCCCTTTTTGCCCCGGGAACGAGGATAAAACCCCGCCGGAGATTTTCGCAATCCGCGATTGCGATTCAAAACCCGACACGCCAGGGTGGGAAGTCCGCGTTATCCCGAACAAGTTCCCTGCTCTCGCTGTCGAAGGCGATATCGGTCGGCGCGGCCTCGGGATTTTCGACCTGATGAACGGTATCGGCGCGCACGAGGTCATAATCGAAACCCCGGAACACGGTTTGCATATGGGTGATATGACGGTCGACCATCTTTTCAAGATAGTTAAAATCTACCGTAATAGAATAGCCGATTTGCACCGTGACCACCGTTTGCGCTATGTTCTGATTTTCAAGAATCACGGCGAGGTCGCCGGCGCGAGTCTCGCGCATCCGCATACGCAGTTAATCGCGACCCCAATCACGCCGAGGACTATCTCCGCGGAACTGGATAGCGGACGTGAGCACTTTTTCCACAAAGAGCGCTGCCTTTTCTGCGATATAATCAACCAGGAACTCGCACTTAAGCGGCGAATAGTCTCGGCGACACCCGAGTTTGTTGTCCTCGAACCATTCGCGAGCCGCTTCCCGTTCGAGACCTGGATTTTGCCGAGAGAACATTCGCACGACTATACGCAATCGTCGGATGAGCTTCTACGCGCTTTTGCCGAGGTTCTAAAAGACACGCTGTGGCGGTTGAAAGTCGCCCTCGATGACGCACCATTTAATTTTATGCTCCACACGGCGCCTAACACTGCGCCACGTCCGGGCAAACCGAATTACTGGGGAACGCTGCAATACGATTATCATTGGCACCTGGAGATAATGCCGCGTCTGACAAAGGTCGCCGGATTCGAATGGGGAACGGGATTCTATATAAATCCTACTCCGCCGGAAACCGCCGCAGATTATCTTCGCCATATTAAAAAGGAGAACGATGCCGAAGGGTAAACTGCATTTTGTGCTTCATTCGCACCTGCCGTTCGTTCTTGGCCACGGAACCTGGCCGCACGGCACGGATTGGCTTTATGAAGCCGCCTCGGAAACGTATATTCCGCTTCTGAAAGAGTTTTACAAACTCGTCGACGAAGGCGTGCCGTTCAAACTCAGTCTGGGATTGACGCCGGTTCTATGTGAACAAATCGCACACAGGCAATTCTCCGGCGCTCTGGAGAGTTTTCTCGAGCAGAAAATATCCGACGCCCGGCAAAACAGGGAGGCTTTCCACGCTGTCGGAGATGACTATCTCGCTGGCCTAGCCGAGATGTGGGAGTCCGAATACCAGGAAATCAAACGATTTTTCGAACACGAGATAGAGTGGGATATTATCGGCGCTTTTAAAAAACTACAGGATGACGGTTATCTGGAGATAATAACTTCTGCTGCGACGCACGGCTATCTTCCGCTTCTCGGGACAGACGAATCGGTCCGTGCGCAAATCGAGGTCGGCGTGAAGAGCTTCGAACGCCATTTCGGCAGGACGCCTCGAGGTATCTGGATGCCAGAGTGCGCATATCGCCCGGCGTATAAATGGGAAGCCCCGGTCGGCGATTACCCGCCTTTCGACAGGCTCGGCGTCGAGGAGATACTTCACCAGGCCGGTCTCGAGTGGACGGTCATGGATTCGCATCTGCTGATAGGCGGTGAGGCGCGAGGTGTATATATCGACCGTTACGAAGCACTCAAAGCGCTCTGGGCGCGGTTCGCCGAAAGCTACAAAACTCCGGAGGAACATAGAGAACGCTCGACTCTATATCCGTATATGATTAGCTCTACCGGAAGAGCGGTTGGCACGGCGGTGTTTTTCCGCGACCCCGATACGGGGCTTCAAGTCTGGTCCGGCGAATGGGGATATCCCGGCAATCCGGCGTATCTCGATTTCCACAAAAAGCATTTCCCGGGAGGCCATCGCTACTGGCGCGTTACCGACTCGGAAGCCGACCTCGCGGACAAAGAGGTCTACCATCCCGAATGGATTGTCGACACCATCGACGAACAGGCCGCGCACTTCGTTTCTATGGTTTTCGAAAAATTAGGAAACGGAGGCGTGATTACCGCGCCTTTCGACGCGGAGTTGTTCGGGCACTGGTGGTTCGAGGGCCCTCGATGGCTCGCCGCGGTCGCGCGGAAAGTATCGCAAGTCGATGAAATCGAAATGACGACCGGCTCGGAAGCGCTCGAAGAATACCCACCGATGGAAGCCCTCAAACTCCCCGAAGGGTCCTGGGGGCAGGGAGGATTCCATTATATATGGCTAAACGAATGGACCGAGTGGACGTGGCGACGCATATACGAAGCCGAATATCGGATGATAGGTTTGGTCGAACGCTGGATAGAAGGCGGGTTTAATGAACAGGCCGAAAAAATACTGGTTCAGGCAGGAAGGGAGCTTCTGCTTTTAGAGTCGAGCGACTGGCAATTCCTGATTAGCACCTGGTCGGCGCGTGACTATGCCGAAAGCCGAATTAGCTTCCATTTCGAAGCTTTCAACAGGTTAACCGATTGTGTCGAAAAGCTACTTGACGGTGCAGAGTTGACCCCGGAAGAACATACACGTTTCGTTCTGCTCGCAGAACAGGATAGTCCGTTCCCAGAAATCGGCCTCGAACACTGGCGACCATTCGGATAAGAATTAAGAAAGGCAATATTACCGACTATGAATGAAATACGGAAACCTTATTTTTCAAGCGCGTTATGGCCGGGCGTCGTGCTCGGTTTGCTTTCGGTTATCCCGATGATAAAATATGGGAATCTATTTTGCTGTTTGTGGGTAGTCGCAGGCGGTGTTGTCGCTGCGGTCGTATTCAAACAGGAATACGGGAGTATCAGACCCGGACAGGGCGCTTTTGTGGGGTTTATTGCGGGTATAATCGGCGCTTTTGTTATGGCTATCGGCAACGGTATTCTATGGTTTTTCTTTCACGAAAACTATTTTGCGCAAATAAACGAGTATATCGGGCCGAGCGAACTCGACGCGGAAACGTTCGATATGATTGCCGCATTGATGAATAACCCGACATTGGTGGTTTTCGTGACATTGTTCGGTGCTCTTTTGGTGAATGCGGTTTTTGCCACGATAGGCGGCCTTATCGCAGGCGCTTTTATGGATAAAAAAGCGAGAAGAGAGGGATTTTCGGGTGATATTACTCCGACCGGCAAAGAATAAAAGATGAAAAAAACCTCTCTTTTAATATCCTTATTTATATCGTTGTTCATTGTGCCGAGCGCTTTCGCCATTTTCGGCATTCGTGCGGGCCTCGGGCAGTTTGTCCCGGAGGACAGCACTATAAAAGACTCCTACGCGAACGCCTACACCGCCGACCTCAGATTCCACCTTACCGAGCCTTTTTTTATCACCGGCGGCGCCGTTTTTTACAATGTCCACAGCGCTACTTTGCCCGTAACCGTTCCGGCTTCTGCGGAGGATGACCTGCACATCGGTTCGTATAAACACCGTGTAGATGCTTTTGGCGTTTTCGCGGGTGTGGGTATCGGCAAATTTATCGGCAAGGGTGGCACGGGGGTTTATCCCTATGCATGCGCTGCCGCCGGGTTTATCTCGCCGGTAGTCAGTCAGCGCGTAGAATATTATACCGGTGACGATACTACCACAACACTCTATCAAACGGAAACACAAAAGCGGCGTAAATGGGCGTTTCTATTAAACCCTTACGCCGGCGTCGAGTTCAGGATTATAGGCATAGGAGTTTTCGCTCAGGTCGATTATCTCTGGGGAAACTCCGTCGAATACGACCCGGTCGAAATCGAAGGTTTCGAGATATTTCCGGGCGGAGAACTCACGCCCGCCGGCTGGTTAGTCTATATAGGTATCGTAATCGAGTAACGCTACTACTTACGGTTAATTTCCTATCTATAAAACACAGCGCAGGGATTTTTGTTTAGCCGGTTTGTTCTATTCGCTTTAGTATTTCGAGTATGACCTCGAGGTCGGTTCTCGATAATCTGGCCAAACGAGTAAGCACATTATATCTTTTGATAAGCTCTTTTTCTTTTGCGGTTACTTTCAAGCCGGCGCCGCTTTCCTCCGCTATCTCTTTTTTAAGGCGTTCGATTATTTCCGCGGCGGGTTCCGCTAGATTAACCTCGCCAAGTATAAGATAATCGGTCGAAGTTCCGAGAACTTTGGCTATTCTACCGACTATTTCGTAATTCGGTTTATTCCGGTCGCGTTCGATAAACGAAACAAGGCCCGGGCTTGTGCCCACTAATTTCGCGAATTTACGCTGTGAGATTCCCTTTTGCTGCCGGAGCATCTTTATCCTGCTACCGAGCGTGTCCATCTTACCTCCTATAAAATCTTATATTATTTTTTAATATATTATATTATTCTATAAAATCAACCTGTTTTTGGAAAAAACCCATTAAAAAGAGCATAAAACACAAATATCAGAAAAACCGCGTAACAGGCTGGCGCGAGGGTGGTCTTTGGGAAACTGGTGGAGAGTCCGTGCGTCCGCTATGATGTGTTTAATAATCCTTATTAGGACTTCGCACGGAGCGTGCCAGCCCATTGTCCTGTAGACATTCACGTATCTTCCATTCTATTGTTTAAATTCGATTTACACATTACAACTATTATTAAAGACCGCCTCTTCTTTTCTTACTCTTTCGGGAGCCGCCGAGGTCCGGTCGGTCGTCATCGTCCCTGTCCGGCGAGCTTCGGTCGAACGCGGGTCTGTCGCTTCTAGAATGGAATCCAGGCGGGCAGTAATCGGTCGGTTGTGTTCCCGCCACAAAAACCTCGTGAACGACCTGCTTGCAACGGTTCGTCGCAAGTTTGTGGCTTTCTTTGCATACGTCGACGAAAACGACTTTTCCTGTTGGTATTTCGAAGTCCCGCAGAACCATACCATCGTGAGCTTGAAGCATAAATTTAGTCCAGATGGGTAATGCCGCGCGTGCTCCCGTCATATTATCGCCTATAGGCGTAGAATAATCGTCGTAGCCGACCTGAACCCCGCAGCAAAGTTGTGGCGTGAAACCCACAAACCAGGCGTCGGAATACTCGTTTGTAGTGCCGGTTTTGCCGCCCGCCGGACGGTCGAATCCAAACAAACGCGCGGGATACCCGGTCCCGTGGTCGATTACCGTCCGGAGCATATCGGTCATAACGTAAGCGGTTGAAGGGGATAGAACTTCCTGTTTAGTCGGAGTATTCTCTTCGATAACCGTCCCATCGCGGTCGACTATTTTAAGAACCGCCATTGGCTCGACCAGAACGCCGAGATTGGGGAATACGCAATACGCTTTGACCATATCGATAAGTTTTACATCGCTGGTTCCCATAGCAATTGAAAGATACGGTTCGAGCGGTGTCGTTATTCCCATCTTCTTTGCATACCAGACGACCCTTTTCGGTCCTACCGCATTGCACAACTTAACCGTTGCGACATTTCTACTTGCCCTGAGTGCCTCGCGGATAGTGATAGACCCCCGATATTCGTGGTCGTAGTTCTGCGGACGCCACAGTTCTCCGCCAGACATCGGATAGACCTCCGGAGTATCGAGCAGGGTATCCACGGGAGTCCACCCGTTATCGATAGCGGTAGTATATACGA
>QNEE01000176.1 GCA_003645085.1 bacterium
CACCGGAACCACCTGCAACCGAAACACCTTTGGAAACGGTATCCGGAATGGAATCCGAAGAACCGAAAGCCCCGGAAGAAGGTCTCGAGGACCTTGTCGGGAAATTGCCCGGTATCGAAATGCCCGAGGTACCAAAACCGGAACCACAAGCCGAAGCTGTTTCCGAAGGAACGATGAGAGAAGAGGCCGAAAAAGCGGAACCCCTACCCATCGACGAACTCCCCGAACTCCCCGAATTTCCGCCTGTGTCCGGCGAACAGGTAGAAAAACCGGAGGAGAAACCACCCGAGGAGGAAAAGCCCGAAGAAACAGAAGAACCTAAAAAGAAACCCCACAAAAAATCGCTTCGACCGCCATCGGAGGAGAAACTAGCAAGCAAACCGGAAGATAAGATAACGGTCTCCGTCCGAAAAATCATCGACTATAATTCTGATATCGAAAGCGGTGCTGTTCTGGATAAGCTCCTGCGCAAAGGCGCCGATTATAAACTGAGGGTGCCGATACGTATATTTATGGACCAACTCGGGACCGGGAAAATCGAGTTGAGTGTGGATTATATCTATAATCAGGTTCCGATAGAACTTGTTAATTTTATGTCCGCAGACCACGGCAAGGACCTTACGGAATTAACGTTAAAACTACCGATGGGCGAAGTAATGTCCCAGATTTCACCGGCGCTTATCGAAGGGGAAGGAACCGAAGAGCAAGAAGAGTCGAAATGGGTAAGCGAAGGAGAAAAGCTCGCCGAGAAAATAGTGTTCGACGAGGGAGAACCAACGGAAGGCGAAGTAAAAATAAAGGAGATAACAAAGGAAGAGATGGACGAGGAAGAACAGAACTCTGAAGAAAAAGAAGATACCAAGAATGAAGATATTTCCGATATCGAATCCGAGAAGGAAACCGATTAAAACCTCCGGGGTTTTAAGATAATAAAATGGCCCAGATAAATACCGCAGATAAGGAGATTTCGGTTAAGATAGTCTATTACGGTCCCGCTCTATCCGGCAAAACTACGAATCTGCTGTATGTCCACCAGAGGATAACCAGCAAGGATAAAACCGACTTGATTTCTATCGCTACCGAGGGCGACCGAACACTCTATTTCGACTTTCTCCCGCTGGTAACCGACATTATCCCGGGGTTCAAAACCTGTTTTCAGCTTTATACGGTTCCCGGCCAGGTGCATTATAACGCCACGCGTAAACTGGTTCTGCAGGGTGTAGATGGAATTGTCTTCGTCGCGGATTCGCAATGGCCGCGCCAAAACGACAACGTCGAATCACTCTTTAATTTAAAAGAAAACCTGTCGGAATACGGATTGACTATTCGCGATATCCCTTACGTTCTCGAATACAATAAACGCGACCTCCCGGACGCGGCTATGATAGAGTATATGGAATATCTTATAAATAGAGAGGAAGTAAAAGTCCCTGTGTTCCCGGCGGTAGCTATTACCGGCGAAGGTGTTTTCGATGTGCTAAACGCAATCAGCCGGATGGTTATCGCAAAAATTCTAAAAGAAATTAATGTGGAACAAAAATAAAGGAATTCCATAAAAACCTCGAAATAGGAAAATTAGCTCGGAAATAAAAGCTCACGACAACTCGATATAAATCACCGCAATCTTCGGTCGTCAGGCATAAAATATAGACGAAATTCAAGGCTGGCGCGAGAGCGGGGACTTTGCGGGGTTTGGGAGTCCGTGCGTCCGATATGATATATTCTACAATCCTTACGAGGACTTTGCACGGAGCGTGCCAGCCGGTAAAGAAAAATAAACAGGTCTTATCGCACACATCGTGCGACCGATAACTTATTACTATCAAACCCAAAGGAACAATATGGCAAATATAATTATCAACGAACAGGACAAACAACGTTTTGAAATCATACTTTCGGATTTTCTTAAGGATAGCGGTGCACGAACCGTGATTCTGGTGGATAAAAGCGGTTTCGTTCTTTCAAAAGCTGGAGATTTCGCCGGAATCGACGCACAATCTCTCGCTGTTTTGGCATCGGGAAGTTACGCTAGCACCCAGGCGCTGGCAAAACTTATAGGCGAACTCGAATTTTCAGCGGCTTTTCACCAGGGAAAACGAAGCAATGTGCATATATCCCTGATAGCCAACTATGCCATTCTCGTAGCGATATTCGACGCGTCTATCACTGTAGGAGTGATAAGGCTTTACGCGCGCGAAACATCGAAAAAACTCGAACCATTGATATTCGACCTTACCACCCGTTCAAAGAAGATATATCCTGCGCCCGGTAGGCCTCCGGGTTCTCAGGGAATCGCTAGAAACGAATAATCACGTCACAGCTACCTTTCTACATCATACCATAGTCTATACGGATTCTCGCGGTCTTTACCGGTATATAGCCTATACACGAGTCGAGGGTGTTTTAATACGAACCAGTCGCCTAAATCATCGACAAACGCGTCATCGCGAGAGAACGAAACGACCAACTCCAGGCAATCGCTCGGTTCGTGGCTCGCCTACCGGCTTTTTAGCTGTATTTTCAAAGCATCATCGAGTTGTTCACCGGTAATTGCCCCCATATCGACGAGTATTTCTCCGATTTTGCGCCGGTCCCCGGCTATCTGTTTGCCGAGAGCTATTAGGATATCGTCGCCGGTGCAGTATTTCTCTTTCCTCAATATCTCGCCGAGTAGTATTTCGCGCGTTCTCTGGCTAATCTCTTTCTTATGTAGTAAATAGCTGTTGTAAACCAATCCTACGGTCGATGCGAGCATGCTGATTATACAGATATATACATATACAATCGGGAACGAAAAAGAAAAAGCTACAATAAGAAAAAAAGCGAGGACGATAATTACCGTAACCCATGCTACCATTTTTTTCTCCTGATTTTAGATAGAAAATACTCGAATAGACGGGGAAAGCCAGGCCGGTTTCCGATTATAAAATATTTGTTTTCCCTATATTTTACTCCCAATGACCCCTGCAAAATTGCAATTCTCCATAAAAGCGATACGATTAAAATCGTGGGCTTGGCTCGTCCAAATTTAAATACAAATCCTGGGTATTTTGCAGGCTCTATTCCCATTCTATTGTTGCCGGAGGTTTGCTGGAAATATCGTAGCAAACGCGGTTTATTCCTTTGACTTCGTTAATAATACGAGTGCTTATTCGTGCGAGAATGTCTTCTGGAAGCCGCGACCAATCGGCGGTCATCGCGTCTTTGCTATCCACCGCGCGAAGAGCGAGGACGTTCTCGTAGGTGCGCTCGTCCCCCATCACACCAACCGATTGGACGGGGAGTAGTATCGCGAACGCCTGCCACACATGGTCGTATTGTCCGGACTCTTTCAACTCCTCGATAAAGATATGGTCGGCGAGGCGTAAAGTATCGAGCCTTTCGCGGGTTATCTCCCCGATTATGCGGACTGCGAGCCCCGGTCCGGGGAACGGATGCCGCCATAGCATCTCGCGCGGGAGACCGAGTTCGGCGCCGACTTTTCGGACTTCGTCTTTATATAGTTCTTTGAGTGGTTCTATAAGCTCGAAATCGAGTTTTTCGGGCAATCCTGCGACATTATGGTGCGTTTTGATTTTCGAGCTGGGGCCTTTATCGCTCATCGACTCGATAACGTCGGGGCGTATCGTTCCTTGTGCCAGATATTTAATTCCATTTATATGAGAAACGGCATTAGTAAATACATCTATGAATGTGTTACCTATTATCTTACGTTTTAATTCCGGGTCGTTCACACCAGCGAGTTTCGAGATAAAAATATCCGCCGCGTCCACGAATATCAGGTCTCTGCCGAAATGTGCTTTAAAACCGCTGCGAACCTGTTCCGGCTCGTTCAGGCGCATAAGGCCGGTATCGACGAAAACGGGATAAAACCTATTCCCGATAGCTTTATCGAGAATCGCCGCCGTAACCGCGCTGTCCACTCCGCCGGACAAACCGAGAACGACTCCCTCATCCTCGGCGACAGTTTCGCGAATGGCTTCTACCTGAGTTCCGATAAACGATTTCATCGTCCAATCTCCTTTCGCTTTACAGATACCGTATAGGAAATTCCTTAGTATCTGGGTTCCGTGTTCGGTGTGCGCGACCTCGGGATGAAATTGCAGACCGAATATTTTACGGTCGAGATTCTGGATGGCCGCGATAGGAAGTGTTTCTGTCGATGCGATAATCTCGAAACCATCGGGGAGTTTCTCTACATGGTCGCCGTGACTCATCCAAACAACCGAGCGGTTCTCGACACCCTCCAGAAGCGGGGATGCCGTCCGGAAATTTATAATAGCGCGACCGTATTCCCGTGCTTTTGTTCGTTCGATACCACCCCCCAATGTCTTCGCAATAAGTTGCATTCCGTAGCAAAGCCCCAGAATCGGCACACCGAGTTCGAAAATAGATTTGGATATACGTGGACTACCGTTGTCGAGGACACTCGCCGGTCCGCCAGTAAGAACAATCCCAATAAGTGAACTATCCTTGAAATCGTCCGGGGGCGCGTTATAAGGCATTCTCTCGCCGAAAACACCGAGTTCTCTTATTCTGCGTGCTATAAGTTGAGAATACTGCGAACCGAAATCGAGGATTATTATTCGCTGGTGTTTTGCCATCGATTATAGTTGGGCGCTTATCGTTTATTATTCATCGGCGGGTTCAATCCAGAATTCGTCATCCTCAAGCTGTGCCTATGAGGCCTTCGCCGAGATGAACATCAGGCGCGAACCGGCTCGAGCGGAGTTCGGTATCAAACCTGTATCGGTCGTCTGTTTCGGGATAATCGCTGTTGTAGTGCAATCCCCGGCTCTCTTGTCGTTTTAACGCCGACCGGATAACCAGTAATGAGACCATAGCCATATTGCGCAACTCGATAACGTCCCGCCTGACGGGATTTACGCGGTAGAATTGCTCTATCTGTTCGATAAGGAAATTCGTAATTCGTCGCGCGGCTTCGAGGCGGTCATTCGAGCGGACTATGCCCACGTAATCCCACATCAAGCGGTTTAGTTCCTCGCGGATATGTCTGACGATAACCCACTCGTGCCTGTCGAAAACTCCTGAATCGTCCCAATCGGGAAGGTCGGGCATCGTCGCCGTGTTTTCTATAATCTCTTTCGCGGTTTCATAGGCGAAATGCCCGTAAGCCATCGATTCGAGCAGGCTATTCGACGCCAGCCTGTTTGCTCCGTGCATTCCAGTGCAGGCGACTTCTCCGGCGGCAAGCAAATTGGTAATATCCGTCCGTGCGCCGAGGTCGACTTTAACGCCTCCACACATATAGTGTGCACCCGGAACGACCGGTATCCATTCTCTGGTTATATCGACACCTCGCTCGAGGCAGTGCTCGAAAATGGTTGGGAATCTATCTTTAATAAAGTCGTCCCCCTTATGTGTAAGGTCGAGAAAAACATTGGTATCGCCCGTGCTCTTAAGCTGCTCGTCGATAGCGCGGGCGACAACGTCTCGTGGCGCCAGCTCTTTCATCTCGTGGAGACCCTCCATAAACCGGTCGCCTTCCCGGTTGCGAAGTATCGCGCCCTCGCCGCGAACGGCTTCGGAAATAAGGAAACCCTCGCCGGCCGGGTCATAGAACATCGTGGGATGAAACTGGAAGAACTCCATATTGGCCACAGTAGCGCCCGCGCGATAGGCCATCGC
>QNEE01000177.1 GCA_003645085.1 bacterium
CAAGATATACTGGGCGGTCGGTGGAGAGCTTCACGTGATTAACGGCATTCGGTTTTTCGGGCGTTACGACTATTACGGCGAGGACGACGCCGGCGACCCTCTCGATAACATGACCGCCGGGTTGCGTATCGACAATCCGTTCGGCGGCACCGGATTTCTGGCGCGAACCGGCCCGAACGATGAATACAGCGAATTCTCCGTCTATTCGATTAGCGGTTCTAAACAATTCCCGAGCATCTTGCCTATGCCGAAACGCGCGCTGCGTATAGATTTGAGCGGCGATTATGTCGAGCGTCCTCGGAAGGGGCTGTTCTCCGCAAGCAGGAAAACATTCAGCCGTATTCTACGAGTGCTCGAAGAGGCCGCTGTGGACGACAAGATAAACGGCCTCGTAATTCGCTGGCGCTCGCCGGGAATAAATTTTGCTCAGGCAGAAGAACTCCGCGCCGTTTTTAAGAAATTCGGCGAGTGCGATAAACCGGTTATTCTCTACGCCGATAATCTCGGCAATCTGTCCTATTATCTGGCCAGCGCAGCGGATTATGTCGTTATCTCACCCACCGGCGGCGGAGTGAATCTGATTGGTCTCCGCGCGGAGTTGATGTTTTTCAAAGGCACGCTCGACAAGATAGGTGTCGAGGGAGATTTCGTAACTGCGGGGGATTACAAATCTGCGGTCGAGATGTTTATGCGGACCGAGCCGTCGGAGTTTGCCGCAGAGAATATGAACGAACTTCTCGACGGTCTCGAAAAGCAATTTGCGGGCGCGATTGCCGAATCCCGCGGGATGACTATCGAGCAGGTCAAAGCGATTATCGACGGCGGCCCGTATACAGATATCGAAGCCGAATCTCTCGGTCTCGTCGATACTCTCCTATACTGGGACCAGTTCGAGGATTATGTTAAGGACGAGCATAATCTCAAGACCGACCCAATCGGCCTTTATGCTTTTCGGGAGCGCCGCGAAATGCAGTGGGGGGAACCGGATAGAATAGCGGTAATCGTTGTCGATGGAAATATCGTCCACGGCAAAGGCGGTGGTGGGATTTTGGGGGGAACCTCCAGCGGCGATAGAGAGATTGTCGCGGCTATCGACGCCGCGCGTAAGAATAAGTCGATAAAGGGGATAATGCTTCGCGTCGATTCCGGCGGCGGTAGTGCGGTCGCCAGCGATTTAATCGCTCATGCGCTCTTCCGCGCCGCAGAGGAAAAACCGACCATAGTCAGTATGGCAGGAGCCGCCGCCAGCGGAGGGTATTATATCTCCGCGCCGGGTTATCGGATATTCACGGATGAAGCGACTATTACCGGTTCTATCGGCGTTATATCGGGCAAATTCTCGTTGGCCGGGCTTTACGACAAAATCGGCGTTACACTGACTACGTTCGCGCGCGGCGAAAACTCCGGCGTCTACTCGATGTCCGATACGTTCACTGTCGTAGAACGCGAGCGTATCGAAAAATCGATAATGCGTTTCTATAGCATATTCAAGGACCGGGTCGCCGAAGGCCGAAATATCTCGACGGATAGTGTCGAGACAATCGCTCGGGGGCGCGTATGGCTCGGCTCCGACGCGGTCGATATAGGCCTCGCCGATTCTGTCGGCGGTTTTCTGGACGCCCTCGATTTCCTCGTCGAAGAAACCGGCGCCGACGAAAACGACCTCGAAATATTAATATGGCCATCCGGCGAGATGTTCCCGTTCTCGGATATGCTGAATATGGTCGCGTCGTGGATACCGTTCGGAGACAAACTGGAAGACCTCCCGACATTCCCGTTCGACGACGGCGAAGCGCTATATCTGATGCCGTATAGGATAAAAATAAAATAGGGATTGGGGAATAGAATATCTGGTTTTGAGGCCTCTGGCCCCAGGTTATTCCCCTTAACCCCCTTATTCTTAAAGCTTAAAAACAGCAGTTAAATGTCTACGGTTGACAAAAAAATTAGCTCCAGACGATTCGACAAAGCTCGCCGAGGTCGTTAGTCCGGGGGTCGCAAATACCCAATAATATTTAGGGCTGGCGCGAGGGTGGATGCGTATTCGGGGAGTGGAATCCGTGCGTCCGACCTAATGTATTCAAAAGACCTTATGAGGACGTAGCACGGAGCGTGACAGCCCGGATACCAGAGAAACATGAAAATTATTAACCGCAACAATATCGAGCCTTTCATTACCAAAGACAAATCCGAAATCCGCGAGATAATGTCGCCGGCGATAGGGTCTGTGGAGAGACAGTCGCTCGCGGAGGCTATTCTCTATCCCGGCCAATCGACGATTGAGCACATACATAAAATTTCCGAAGAGATTTATTATATACTCGAAGGCGAGGGTGTTATGTGGCAGGACGGCGAGGAGCACGAAATCGGCCCCGGCGATGCTATAGCGAATCTTCCCGGCGTGCCGCACAGGATAACTAACACAGGCGATACGCCGCTACTGTTCCTGTGCATCTGCACACCCCATTACACGCACGAGGACACAGTTTTATTAGAATAAGAGTGGGTCTCGCGCCCGCCAGTTACGGAAAGACTTATGCTGTTTGTGTCAACGGAAAAGTCCTGGAAATAGCCCCGGATTTACGCCGATTGCACTATACCAATGAGCAAAAAACCGCGAAACGAACTGCTAAAAACCGTCGGTAAGGCTATCCTCCTTATCTTTTTCCTGTATCTATTCCTCGTCAGTATCGAGCTTCTCGGGGCGTCGTTCAAGATGTTCGGCGGAGGTTTCGCCGAAAGGCTGATACAGATTACCGCCAACCCGTTTGTGGGCCTTTTCATTGGGATTCTAGCCACGAGCATTGTCCAGAGTTCGTCATGCACAACCTCTATTGTAGTCGGTATGGTCGCCGCCGGGGTTATCCCGCTTCGGGGCGCGATACCTATAGTAATGGGTGCGAATATCGGCACTACAGTTACGAATACTATGGTTTCTCTGGCTCATATAACCCGCCGGACCGAATTTAGACGGGCGTTTGCCGGCGCAATCGTTCACGATAAATTCAATATTTTATCGGTAATAGTCCTTTTGCCCCTCGAAATGGGGACACATTACCTCGAATACAGCGCATCTTTTCTGCAGAAAATATTCTCGGGGGTCGGAGGTTTCAAAGTGGTCAGCCCGCTCAAAATTATAGTAAAACCGGTCGCTCATTCTATCGCGAGTGGAATCGAGGGGATAATCCCGCATACCTTCTGGGCGGCGCTCATATCGACCGTTATAGCTCTCGCATTACTTTTCCTATCTCTATCATGGCTCGTTAAATTAATGAAAACCGTAATTATCGGCAAAATCGAGAGATTATTACATAATTACTTATTTGCCAAACCATATCGGAGTTTCCTTCTTGGAATACTATTCACCTGTCTGGTGCAATCGAGCTCGGTCGTAACCTCGTTGACGGTGCCGCTCGTCGGTGCGGGGATACTATCGATAGAACAAATATTCCCATATACGATAGGCTCGAATATCGGGACTACGATAACCGCGTTTCTGGCCTCTTTGGTTACTCAGAGTCCCGGCGCGATAACGATAGCGTTCGTTCACTTACTGTTCAATATCTCCGGCGCGACAATATGGTATCCTCTAAAACGAGTCCCTATCTGGCTTGCAAATCACACCGCCGGTTTGATATCTCGCAGGCGGTGGATGGCGTTCTTATATATCGTTGTGTTGTTTTACGGTATCCCTTTGGTTTTAATCTATTTAACGTAAGGGGGAGCGATGTTCAAAAGATTACTGGATTTATGGCATAAAGACGACCTTCTAAAACAGGCGTTCGGCGACGCCGTCGATATGCTTAAGCTCTCGCGCGAGCTATTTGCTAAAGCGGCGGCTCCGCTTTTCTCCGGCGAAACCGCGGACACACAAACTATTTACGACACAGACCAGAAGATTAATATCTTCGAGATAGAGGTCCGCAAGAAGGTGCTCGAACATCTGTCGGTCTCACCGCAACAGGATACGACTGCGGCGCTGGTGCTAATCACAATCGCTGTCGATGTCGAACGGCTCGGCGATTACTCGAAAAATTTCTTCGAATTGTGGGAGTTATATGGCAAACGGTTCAATACCGGTTATGTTTTCGAATCGCTCCGCGAGGTCGACGATAATATCACCCGGATGTTCGAAAACACTATCGTCGGTTTCGAGAATGCGGACTCCGAGCTTGCCCGCCGGGTAATGGCGTCGCATGTGGAGAACTCTACAAGTTGCGAGTCGATAATCGCCGAGATGATACAGTTAGACAAAGAAGAGGATTGGCTGACCTGTAACCAGCGCGTCCTCGTTGCGCTTGCAGCTCGTTATCTCAAGCGGATTAGCGCGCATCTGAAAAATATCGCCAGCTCGGTGGTCAACCCGTTCGACCGGATAGGTTTCAAGCCGCCGGACAGCTCCGGCGACATCAAGGAATACGAGGATTAAATGAGATAGTGCTACGGATTTATCGTAGGAGCGGGTCTCAGACCCGCCCGTTTTTTATATTGCCATCCGCCGCCGTTTCGATTATAATATCTATATAACAACGCAAGCATTGGAGAAAGAGAGATTATGAGGACAACGATTTGCGTTTTGATTATCGCGGTGGCCACCGCCTGCCTCGCCGACACTACATTCGTCTCCGGCGCGGTTTCGGGCGTGTGGGATACCAGCGGGAGCCCGTATATACTCATAGATAATACGACAATACCGGATGGCGAAACATTAGTTATCGGACCTGGCGTTGATATAATTTTCGAGTGTGCGTTTTGCGATTTCTCCGCTATCGGTCCGTTGATAATAAACGGTGATTCGGTTTTTTCTGTATCAATACGAGGGTCAGGTTATACTGCACATCACGAACTAAACGGTTATGTTGAAGGGGATTATTGTATTTTCGAAAATCTGTGGATGTATTTCGGCGGAGAAATAAAAAATTCCTTATTCAGGAATATGATATTTATACAATCGCTAGGCGGGATTATAAAAGAATCCCAGGTTATCAACGATTCATCGCATAGCATTACACTTGCTTCGGGTCGATTTGTAAACTGCCTTATTAACCTTAAGTCGGAAAGCTCCTTGATATGTGGTAGTGAAGTAGGGGGGAATATTTATCTAGTTAACTCCACAATTATAATACCCTCAGGCACTACGAGCGGGGCAATGTATATGGGCGGTTTTTTCTATACTGCTTACTACTTCAATTCAATTTTCATCGGTGAGGCCGAGACTGATTTAGAGGAAGTAGGGTTTTATTATTCTTTGGTTTACGGGACACCGGTGAGCCTTTCTGCTATTTTCGTCGATACTATACAAGGTTTACCCAGTTTCCTCGAACCGGATTCTAGTGATTATAGATTATCTGACAGTTCCATCGCAATAGGTGCGGGGACGACTTCGTGTTTTATGGAAATTATGCGACCAGGCGGTAGTGCATCCGCTCCGTCTATTGACATACTCGGCAACCCTCGCCCGAACCCGCCGGGCAGTATGCCCGATTTAGGTTGCTATGAAAATCCGCGAGCGTATCCGGCGGCTATCGGCGAAACACCGGCCTCGCGACCGTCGTCTATAACCA
>QNEE01000178.1 GCA_003645085.1 bacterium
CGGTAAATGTTCCGTTATTCGTCCAGTTTCCCTCGACAGTTATCTTCGGAGTGGACAATGCTCCGCAAATCAGAACCCCATCGGCGTCGATAGTCAAGTCGGCCGTCGTAGTAAGTTCCGAGGCTCCCTCCATAACCGCGCTAGCGCACTGGTTGCCGACAGTTCCCCCTATTACGAGGTTCCCGGTTCTCGTCGGCCACCTGTCGGGGTCGCTCTCCGGGTCTGCGGGAATAAGGACGCCGTCGGTATGGTCGGGAACGCCGACCGGATTCCAGTTACCGTCGGTATCCCAGTCGATGCTGACATTCCCGGTCCATACCTTGCTGGGCTGGTTTTCATCGGCTCCTATATCGGGATTGGCGATGTCCCTCGTGTCGCCGTCGATATCGTCCGTAACTGAGCCGACCGGGTCGGCCTGGCCGATAACCGGGCTGGAGGCTTTCAGGTGCAAATCGGTCGCTGTCGCGAATGGGTCGACGTAACCCGGGTCTATTTCCATCGAGTTGGCGTCGTCGCCGCTGGCGGCCTGTATCTCGGCGAGGTTATGCACTGCGCCGCCCCAGTAACCCCACCTATCCGGGTCGGGCGCCTCCGAGTAGTAATCGTTATAATCGGAATTCTCGATAGCGCTAGAAATCGAGTTATATATACAAGTGCCGTTCAGACAGGTGAAGATATTATTTTTCAGGTCGTTATGCCCGTTGCTCGGGCCGTTTATATAGAAGCTTTTCGAGCCGCCGGTAGTGCTCGAACCGGTGCAATGAAAAGAGTTATAGTAAAAGTGTTTATACTTAGTTCCGTTAGAATATAGCGCTTGAGATGTCGAACCTCCGCCGGAGGTAATCATATTATTGGCTACGAGACCGTAGTGCATTCCGCCATCTTCGTCGCCGTCACAGGACATAAGATATACGCCTTTCTGGTTTCCGGTATTATCCAATATTACCGTGTTCCCAACCATCTCGAATTCGTTATAACAGTGCAAAAGGTAAATACCAAAATTATTATTATTGGAAGTCGCCGCCGGTGTAACGTAATTACCGTTCACTTTTATGTCGTCTTGATTGGATATATATATTCCGTAGTAGGAATTCTCGAAGACGTTATTTTCGACGACGGTTCCGTGTTCCCGCCGGACTTCCAAAACGTGGTCCCAGCCCTGATAATACATCCCATAACTGCCGTCCTTAAACCAGTTGTTGCGGAACGTGTTATTATCGTCCATAGACGATTCGATGTCGTCGGAATATACGAGGGCTTTATTCGTCGAGATGCTCGTCGAGGCGTGTCCGAAAATCTGGTTGTTGAGAATCTGGTTATTACACGAAGTATCGTCGAATTCGATGACGTGGCAATAGATATTATCGGTCGCTTCGAGAGTCATTTTCTGTATAGTGATATAATCGGCGCCGCTGAATCTGACTGTATAATTGTTTGCGACGCCGGTAGCTTCCTGCGTCATTATCACGAGGCTACTGTCACCGCTTTCGGATTGGAACGTTACAGTATTAACTGCCGAAGCGCCGTCCAGTTCGGGTATTTCGATACGTTCGTTATACGTGCCGTCTCTGGCGTTGAATATAACGGGGCCGCAAACACCATACTGGACGAGAGCGCTAACGGCGTCCGTGAACGTGGCGTAATCGGGCGACGCGCCCCCGATAGTGAATGTCCCTGTTAAACCTGCGGCGATATCGGTTATCTCGCATTCGTCGTTTGCCGGATTAAGGTCCGGGTCGCCGCTGCCGTTGGCGTTCTCGGTCCACGCTTTGATTTTGCAAACTACTCCAGTAGTAAAAGTATAATCGCCGATATCGATACCGCTCTGCGAACCGAGCGGTGGGATACTCCCCGACCAACTGAACATCGGTTGTTCGACATAACCGGCGCCTTCGTCGACTGCCCAGTGTATTTCGCATGAGTTCAGGTCGTAAGTATCGCTGTAGTTATTCAGTGTTACAATTATATCCTCGGTTCCGGGGCAGAATTTGAGTGTCGGTGCCGTTATAGCGGATATTCCGGCATCGCCGGGGAGATTCGTATTCTCGTCGGCGCCGATATACGGCGGGTCGGCGCGCGTGTCGCCGTCGATATCTTCGGTTATCCACGGTATCGCGATGCCTGCGCCTGCTACCGGAGAGGACGGCGAAGCGATGTGTAAATCCTCGGCGCCGGGAGTCAAATCGGTATATTGCGGGTCGGAACCCCAGGTCGAGTGTATATCGAAACCGTAATCCGCCTGCCAATTAGCGAAATCGGCGAGGTCGTATTCGTTGCTGGTAGTATAAGCTGCGTAGTTTAAGTCTGTTGCCGAACGATAATAATGGTTGTAGTCGATTGGCGGAGTGGGATAGCCGCTGCCATACCAGACAAACAGACAATAATAACTCGAAGAACCGGTCGTATAGAAAATATTATTCTTTATTTTGACCTGGTCGCCGCCGGTCGGGTCGGCGAATTTCCAATACATACAGGTCCCCGTTGTATAAAACGAATTATTATAGATTTCGGAGTAATTGGATGCGCCAGAGTTGTTCTTATCGATGCCCATCTCGCTATCGTAAATCATATTATTATAGATTATCGTATATTTCAGATTATGAGCGCCGTTGCCTGTCAATGATATACCAACCTCGCCGTTGGTTGATATCTCGTTATTATATATTTCCGTATGGTCTAACCCGTAAGAACAATCTATCCCATTACCGTTACAGTCGATTTTATTATTATAAATCTTATTATATGCGTTTTCATAACCCGGTTCGATAAAGCCGTCGTAACCGCCGCGTATAATTATCCCTTCGTCTCCGGCATCGTTGATGATATTGTCGTGTATCTCGATATAGTTGCATAAGTAACGATTAGATGTAGCACCGCCGTCCAGGTTTATCCCGGCGTTGTCGGGAGTGTTTATAACGCAATTCTTTATCTCGATATATTCGCAATTCCCCGAACTCGTAGGTTCTATATAAATCCCGTCGTGGTTAGAATTGTTGATAGTGAAGCCGTCGATAGTAATATACGACGCCGCAGTAATTATAAAACCGTCGGTATTGGAGCCTCTATCGACGTTTACGGCACCCGCGCCAATATCGGGGAATTCGGAGCCGTCGGTATCGGCGAGGTATTGCATCCTGCTGCCCCAATTGCCGGAGTAGGTTATTTCGGGTTCTTCCGGGTAGTTTCCGGGCGCCACATAAACAATATCACCGGGGACGTTCATCTGCGTTGCGGCGTGGGTTATAGTCTCCCAGGCCTCGCTGGCGAGCGGACCGGTTCCGGCGTTGCCGTCATCGCCGTCGTTACGGACGTAGAATACCCTCGGGCCTTTCCACGACACAGACCATCTATTCAAGCGCGGTGTATTTCCGCCAGATTGCGAGAGATTGCCGACTATTCTAATCGAGTCCTCGGTAGTCGGGTCGAGAGCGGATATGTCGATTTCCTTATCGCCGTCGCCTGCGGCAGAAAGGCCGGTTAGCGCGGTATTCGACCACACACCGTCGACGCATTTCTGTATATCAAATGTTATGCTCTCGCCGTTAAGTGTCTGGTTCCATTTGAGTTTATCCCAATCGCCGCCGCCTACAACACAGCCGTGATATATGGGGGTGGATTTGATAGTGCCAGAAGTCGCATAGCCACCGGGGCCTCTCACATCATCCAAAAAAACGCGGTCGTTCACAAAATTCATTAATTCGCGGAAATGGATATGTGTGCAAGCGCTATAGGTCGCGTCCGTTACGGTGCCTTTCGAGATACCATCGTAAAATATTTCAAAATTACCAGCGGCATCGCGCGTAACCTTCATCGTGTGCCAATTCGTATCATGTGTTACGGTAGCATCGATTATCGCAGTCGCGCTGCCGTTATCCCATCGATATAGAGTGAAAGCCTCACTACCTGTGTTTGAATCCGAATTCAGGCTATAGCCGTCGGTCGCGGCGCTCAATTGAGCGGTGTTCGTCATAAAGAAGAATGATACAAAGCACGGATTAGCGTTATGTTCCTCGTGCCTGAATTCGCACTCCCACGTTCCTTCGGCTCCGGCAAACGGCGTGCTTATTCGATTGTCCGTAAAAGCGTTGCCATTTGTTAGTGTTAGACCGACAACGGCCCAGGCACCGTAATAATCGTTCCAGGTTGGGCTTACTGTGTAGTTGCCGTCGTTGAAGTCATCGATAAGGGTCGTCGTTTCTCCGAGAATAATCGAGCCGGCATCGATTATCGTGTTTTCCAGCGAATCCGTATTAAATTGGTCTTCGGTCGTTTGATACCAGTCGGAGCGAACCTGCGGGGTATTCACGGCGAAACTTCTCGGCCCAGACCATCCGCCGTAGTTGATACCGTCCCAGGCGCAGACGCGCCACCAGAGCGTATCGCCGTCCGCTAAATCGCTCTGGAAAGTATATGTGATGATATTCCCGGTTCCTTCGGTAACGGGAAACGGACCGCCCGCAAAACCGGGGTCGGAGTCTTTCGTCTCGACATCCCCCAGCGGGGTATCGAAATCGCTGTCGTCGTCCCATTGGAAACGGAAATGGAGGTCCTCCCCCTCGTTGTCCGACGGCACTTTCCACTCGATAGTGGGTCTCAGGCTATTCTGGCGTTCGTTATCGAAAAGGACACAGGTTAGCTCCGGCGGTAACGGCGGGGCGTTGGTATAAATATCCCCCGCGACGGCGAGGGCGTAAGGCTGCGGCGAGGTTCGAATCGCGTTCGCGCTCACGATAATCGAGCAGACCTCGTTCGGTATCGGGTCGAGCCAGACCACCTCGTCGCGCTCGATTTCATCATAGCTTCCGCCGGTAATCGAACGCGCGCCCGTGGCGGCGAAGACATTGCCTTTATATGTGCTTCCCGCTATTTTTACCGTAAGATGCAGGTCGTTCACGTTCGGCGTTCCGGCCGCCGGGTCCCCCGGATAGTCGGTGAAAGACATAACGACCTTAAGCGTCTCGGTGGCGCTTCCGCCGGTGAAAACGAGGAACGTATCGGCGTTTCCGGTCGCGCCGAGACCGGGGGTTTCCTCGTGAACCCAGAGTTTGCGGGAGTCTGTGCCGTATGCGTCGTCGAAGAACATACACTCGTCGAGTATCACGCGTCCCCAGCCTTGTCCGTTCGAGGGCGCGTCCTGGTGGCCAGAATTACCGAGCGCGTCTATTGTATAAGAACCGGTCATATTCCGCGTCCCGAGGATAAGCATAGCCTTCATCAGAGCGCCTGTCGGGATAAACGCGTCGGGAGCGTTGGCGCTGCCGGATGGATAATAGCCCTCTGTGAAATATTGCCTTATAAGCGCCGTCATACCAGCGCAGGTCGGAGTCGCCATCGAGGTTCCGCCCATATATTCCATTCCGCTGTGGCAGGAGCTTCCGCCATCGACATTATCCGCCGACCATATATACCATCCACCGGGGGCGACCACGTTCGGTTTCATCAAGCCGTCCCCCGTCGGGCCGTGAGTCGAGAACTCGGCCATATTTTCCGGGTTATTAC
>QNEE01000179.1 GCA_003645085.1 bacterium
CCTCCGAGAACGCCGTCGACAATTAATGAAATTAAAGTCGCCGAAGCATTGATAGAACTCAGCCCGGTCGAGACGATACCGCCGAGCCACTCGAATAGCGACTCTATCCAGCCCATCGGGAACGCGCCGAGCGTGAATGTCAGCCAGAATATCGCGAACATAGTAACGATGAAAATCGGCAGGCCGAAGATTTTATGGAGAGTAACGTCGTCTATTCTGTCGGTTCCGGTCGGTTCGTCGTGCCTCGGGTCTTCGACGACATCGTGATAAATCCCGCTTGCCCCACCGTGACGGGCGTTTGCGAGCGCCGTTTCTCCGTCGAAACCGAGGCGGCTTTCCATTCTCATCCGCTTGCTCGAAATTTCTCTGCGAACCTGTTCCCTGTCCGGTTCCGCCGAGAGGACCATCTCCGTAATCTCCGGGTCGCCCGCTAGAAGCATCGCCGATAAGAAACGGCTGGTATGGCATTTTATTGCAAGCGGGGGAGCCATCGATATGATTTCCTCGACCTCGAGAATGGCGGTTTCCGCATCTTTCCCGTATTTAAGCATGACAGGATTGTAGTCTTTTTCCGCGGTTTCGATAATCGCCTCGACCAGTTTATCTATCCCTTTGCCGGTTCTTCCTATGGTGGGAATCACAGGCGCGCCGACGAGGACGGACAGCTTTTCTATATCTATTTCGATTCCGCGCGAACGGGCGATGTCTATCATATTTAGCGCGACAACCAGCGGGAGGTCGAGTTCGACCAACTGGGCGACAAAATATAGGTTCCGTTCGAGATTCGCGCCATCGACCACTACACAGACAACTTCAGGCCGTTCGAAAAGCAGATAATCTCGCGCGACTCGTTCGTCGGGGCTGTATGGTGAAAGGGAATATGTCCCCGGAAGGTCGACCGCCTCGATTTTCCCGCCGGGGATATCTCTGGTTCCGATTACCTTCTCGACCGTTACGCCGGGCCAGTTGCCGACATATTGCCGCATACCGGTAATCGCGTTGAATACCGATGTCTTCCCGGAGTTAGGATTTCCGGCGAGTGCCACGCGGATTGTTTTTTTGTATCCTTCTGGCATTTGTAAATTCTATCTTGTTTCGGTTTATAATGCCGTTGATATACGTTTATCCTTCTTCGTCTCGCGGGTGACCGAACATTCGCCGCCAGAAACCTCCGCGACGACCGCGGCCGCGACCGTGTTTGCCTTTGCCCATTCTTCGATGTCTCCGAAGCGGCATAATAACAACCATTCTGGCCTCTTCGGGTCTCAGTGAGATTAATGTCCCTCTTGCGCGAACCTCGAAAGGCCCGCCCATCGGCGCGCGGCGCATCATCTCAACACATGTTCCCTCGACAAATCCCATATCCATTAACCGCGCGCGGATTGCGCCCTCTCCAATGATGGATACTATTTTCCCGAATTCGCCTATGTCGAGTTGGTCTAAAGTCATATTTATCGCCTCGAAAATGTTAGGATATCCTAACTTTTGTTTGATTATAAACCCGTATTTTTATTTGTCAAGCGGAAAATCGATAAGGAGTTTCCCCGAAAAATTATAACGAAAGAGAATTTTGAATTACTAATAGACAGCCCGTCCCCGCGCGAAAACCCAACAAACGATGTCGGGTGCTTGATTATAAGTTTTAACACAATCTGTTATATACGTAATCATAGCAAAATCCCGGGGAAACTCCCGGATGCTATTATGATTTGACAAAAGTTAAATCCATCTCTATATTTTACCGATTTGTTGAAACTCAATCCAACGGAGTTAAGATGAAAGAACACTTTCTGTTTATGGTAATCGTCGTTTTACTATCGGCCTTTCTTGCCGCCGAGGACGACCCGACACGCTGGGTTCCCGGTATGGTCCTTATCGAGGTCGAAGAGACCGAATTCGGCGACCCGATAGTGGACGAGAACGGTTTCGTTATAACCGGATGGCCCGAAATAGACGAGGCATGCCGCGAAATTGGAGTAACCGAATGGAAACGTTTAATACCTATCGCGCCAAACCCGGAATACCGCCGCCGGTGGAAATGGACCGAGCGCTGGTTTAAGTTCTATTTCGACCCCGATAAAACCGACGTTCCAACCGCAGTCGAAAAACTCCGTCCTGCACAGGGGGTTCGATATGTCGAGCCGAACCACGTCGGAAAATTTTGCGCAACGCCGAACGACCCGTATTACTGGGGACACCAGTGGTATACCCGCCATATCAGAGCCGACCGCGTGTGGGATTTCACTCAGGGGGATACGACCATAATTCTCTCAGCTGTCGACTCCGGTGTGGATTACCTCCATCCAGACCTTACAAACCTTATCTGGCAGAACCTCGGTGAGGACGCCGATGGCGACGGACAGGTTTTTATTCCCGGCGTCGGTTTCGACCCGGGCGATATAGATTCTATCGATAACGACGGCAACGGTTACATCGACGATTTTATAGGGTTCGACTGGGTCGATGACGTATGGTCGGATGCATATCGCCACCCTGACAGCACCTCTATTAAAGAAGACGGTATAGATTACGATAACGACCCTATCGATTTTCGTTATAATGGGCATGGCACCCACTGCACCGGAACTATGACCGCCGAAGCAAATAACCACGAGGGTATCGCCGGCATAACCTGGCACACACAAATAATGTGCCTTCGCGCCGGATACTACTCCCGCACCTGTGAGGGATATAACCAGAATGATGCCGTTATCTGCGCCCTCCCCTACGGATTGAATATGGGATGTAGAATATTCAATTTCAGTTACGGCGGAACCGACTCCAGCCATATCGTTCACGCGATGATAGATACGGCGGTCAATCATTGGGGCGCGATAATTACATCCGCCGCCGGGAATGACAACAACGACAGCACACACTATCCTTCGGCCTACGACGAGGTCATTTCTGTGGCGGCTACTAACCAGTCGGACCATAAGGCCTATTTCTCCAATTTCCACCCGACTGTCGATATTTCCGCTCCCGGTATGGATATCGGAGCGACCGTTCCACGATATTATACCTGCCCGCCACCAGTTTGCGACGAGTATTTTACCGACGAGTTCGCCACGGGCTATGCCGATTTCCAGGGAACGAGTATGTCCGCGCCCATCGTCGGCGGTGCGGCGGCGCTCGTATGGAGTTTCCATCCGGATAGTTCAAATACCTGGATAAGGGAGAGGCTTTTGGAAAACACAGAGTATATATACGATACAAACCCCAGTTTCGAGCCGGGTTCTCTGCTCGGAACGGGGCGAGTCGATGTCTATAAAGCCCTCGGTGCCGGAATATTCCCCGAACTAACGCTGGCAAATGCCGAATATGTCGACGACGGTGGCGATGACCGACCCGACCCCGGCGAGAATGTCAGAATAACTTTAACCTACGAAAATTCCGACGACCCCGTCTGGGCGGCTGCAGTCGGATGCACCGTAATAGTCTCGACCGAAGACCCTATGGTTATTATCACGGATAGTATCGCTCATATAGGCGATATACCGATAGGTGGCAGCGGTTCTAACACGTTCGACGAAATTACATTTTATATGGACCCGGATTCGAATTATGGCCATACTGTGCGTTTTACTGCTACTCTAACCGCCGCGAACAGATACCTCCATATAGGCGAGTTCGAGTTTATGGTCGGCTATCCTCACGTCCTTATCGCCGCGCGCGATACTCTATACCTCAGCAAACCGATGGGCGCTCTTAACTACGGCGGTATCGAATACGACACTATCGATATAGTCGGCTCCATTCCAGACATATCGAGATTACAAAAACACCGCGTGATAATATTTTTTGCCGGAAAAAGGTCTGGCGCCGACCTTATGAGTTCCTCTATCGAATCCGTTCTGGAGAATTGGCTTACCGACCCGTCCGGCGATGGCAGGATGCTCGTTCTCTCCGGTCAGGATTTGCCAGAGGTCTGCGATTCGGTATGGCTCGCGGAGCTTTTCGGCACGGTGCACAATATCGACACAGTCGAATTGGCCTGCGGCCTCCATATCAACGGGGTCGACGGCGATACACTTAGCGACGGTTACTACCATATGAATATCGTCCTCGGCGGCGGAAGTTCCGGCAACCGAGCGATGGGGAGCTGTAGCCCGATAAACGGCGGTGTCCGCTGTATGTATTACGACTACGGCACTCTCGCCGACTCGACCTGCCTCGTCCACCGCGAAGACCCCTCGGGCTTTAAAACCGTAATGATGGAGTTCGGTTTCGAGGGTTTCCCGGATAGCCTGCGCTACCTATTTATGCAGAGAATAATGGAATGGGCCGGATTGCAGTATATACCCGGAGTCGAAGAAAAATCGCCGGTCAGGCCTATGGCGCTCGAACTTATGCCTCCTTTCCCGAATCCTTTCAACCGCGCGGTTACAATCCCCTTCAAAATTCCCGAAAATTCGCCGGTGAAGGTAAGTGTTTTCGATATCCACGGTCGGCTCGTGCGCGATTTCTATTTGCCCGAAGTCCTGTCCGGCCCGAATTTCCTTCGCTGGGATGCCCGAAAAGAAAGCGGCGAAATCCTCCCTTCGGGGACATATCTATACCGTGTCGAGGCCTGCGGAAAAGCCGCGTCCGGGAAGATAGTGTTTATCAAATGACGGAGCGAGCCGAGACCAAACCAAAACGCGGCCTCCTCCTTACAGGCGGAGGTGCCAAAGGTGCGTTCCAGATTGGCGCGTTAAAATATATTATTGGCGAGTCCGTTCGAGACTATGATATCGTTTCAGGGTTCTCGGTCGGAGCGCTCACCGGAGCGATGGTCGCGCAGGGCGATTTCGAACTTCTACACGAAGTTTGGGCTGGTATTCAATCGATTAGGGATATTTTCGGCGGCAATCTCCGTTTCTATAAAGGGTTTTTGACTATGAAACCGCTGAGGAAAATCGTCGAGAAACTGCTCGATGCCGAAAAACTCAGGTCATCGGGTAAGAGGTTCTTCTACTTTACTGTGGACTTGCAAAACGGCTTGCTGGTCGAACGAGACGAAACATCGGAACCGCTGACAGATTGGCTTTTAGCCTCGGCGACAATCCCCGGGGTTTTCCAGCCGGTCGAAATCGACGGTCGCCAGTATGTCGATGGCGGCGTGATGGCAACCAACCCCCTATCCCCGCTTATCCGCGAAGGCGCCGAGGAAATCGACATTATAACCTGCAGACCCGTTTCGGATTGGAAAATAGAAGAACGCGTCGAAACTCTCGTCGAGGTCGCTATCCGAAGCCTAGAACTTATCCAAGCCGAATTGGTTAGAGTCGATATCGAGAAATGCCGGCTGATAAATTCCACTCTCGAAAAATGGAGCGGTGTCAAAGACAATGCCAGCTTTGTCGACGAGTATTTCCTGCGCAGAGCCGAGCGAAAAAGTGAATTTCCCCTTAAGGAATACCGGCGCGTAAAACTGAATATAATCGAGCCCCCGTCGGAGA
>QNEE01000180.1 GCA_003645085.1 bacterium
CCTATAAATATTATTTATCAACAATAAATCCTTTTATTCTCGGATTTTTTTAGTATTATTAGTTTTAGTAATAATATACTCAAATACAATGAAACTGTTAGACAAATACACTCTTCGCGGGTTTCTCGCCTATGTCGGCTGGTCGTTTGTGTCTTTCCTGGTTCTTTTTTACATTGTCGATATTGTAGAGAATATGGATAAATTCATAGACCGGGGCGCTGCTTTAGCGGATGTGATATTGTATTATCTGACTTATATGCCTTTCGTCATTGTGCTTGTTAGCCCGATAGCTTTGCTCCTTTCTGCGAATTTCGCTTGCGGTTATATGTCGCGACATCGCGAGATAGTAGCGATACGTTCTGGCGGAATAAGCTCCCTCCGCGTTGCTTTGCCGATATTGGCTTTCGGTTTAATATGGTCGTTGATAATGATGTTTTTCGCTGAATTTGTTGTCCCGACAACGAACACCATGCGTGAGAATATAAAAAACGAACGTATCGATAAAAAGGGAAAAAAGGTAACCGGCAAAATTCGCGATTTACTTTATCAAACGGAAGACGGCCGGGTTCTTTCAATCGGGCTGATGGACCCGAAGCGAAACAAGGGGAGAGACGTCCTTATTGTGTCTTTTGACCGGAAAGATAACATAAGAGAACTTATCCGCGCCCGAGAAATGGTCTACGATGGTGGCAAGTGGGAACTCCACGACGGTCATATTTACGATTTCACCGAGGATTCTCTCGGCAAATACGAGCGTTTTCCCGAGATGCGAATATCTTTGAGCGAAACGCCCGATGAACTTGCAGAACGCCGTGCCGACCCCGACGAGATGGGTTTCTTCGAGTTGCTGGAGTTTATCAAGCGTGTCCGGCGCGCTGGGAGCGATGCTTATGTGGAACGCACCGACCTTATTATGAAGGTGTCCTATCCATTTATTAATTTCATTATAGTATTATTCGGTGTTCCACTGGTTTTGCGATTTAGACGCAGCGGGATGGTTATCGGTTTCGCTCAATCGATAACTATCGCCTTCGCTTATTTCGCGGCGATTCGGGTCGGGCAGGCATTGGGTTATAACGGCACTATTCCGCCATTTTTTGCAGCGACGCTCGGGAATATCGTTTTCGGTGTCGCTGGATTTGTGCTTCTTTTTACGCACAAGGATTAAGAAATATAAGTTCCAGTCGAAGTTGCGGATTATATTCTTTACGACAATCGGTTCACTATCCAGTGTTTCTTCGACGTAATATTCAGGAACATCTGCGGTTGAAAATCTATTATTTCATTATATATTAAATTTCATAGTGGAATTAACTTAATTGGAGACATCTATGAAAATCTCGATAAGAACGGGTTCGATATTCGCAATCATCTTATTCGGTGGGTTTTTATGCTGCGGTAATCCTCAAGGCAAAGGAAGCCCGACGCCGACGGAATATATCCAGATGAAGAACGCCCGTAAAGAACTCAAACGGAACCGCAAAGAGTGGATTGAGAGTATGCACCGCGCCGAACCGGGAATAAATTGGCGCGTTATCGACCGCGAAACCCGCCGCGCAAAAGCGGAAAGACGACTGGCCGAAAAACCCTCGACAAGAACGGCTGTAGCGACCGGCAGCACCGAAAGTTACTCTGAAACCGTAGCCGACGGCCTTCTTCACGGCACCTGGACCGAGCGCGGGAGCGCCAATCTATCCGGCAGGATGCACACCGCCGATGTCGACCATGAACGGGGTCTGATATACAACGGTTCATCCGGCGGGAATATCTGGCGGGCGAACCTCGATGGCACAGGCTGGACCTGTTTGAATAACAGCGTCAAGATTAACGATATAAAAATGGTCAGACTTGTGCCGCACGAAAGCGGTAAACGTCTTATAGTCGCGGGAAGCTGGCCTGCGACGGTCTATTACACCGACGACGAAGGACTTTCGTGGCATACCGCGACCGGATTGGACGATATCGAGAGTTGGGGATGGTTCAGGCGAGGCGTGGTCGCGAATGACAGCACCCGGACGATATATTTACTCGGTGTCGAGTGGGATTACGTCCACTGGCATGCGGTTACTGCGATATATAAATCCTCTGACCACGGCGAGAGCTTTGCTAAAATATACTCTGTAAACTCCGATGGTCATCTTTTCGATATCTGGACTCCGCGATATGCTTTCGCCGATATATATTTGCTTTCGGGCAGTTCGATATATACGGTCGATTCCGCCGGCTCTCTCGATTCGATTTCCTCTTTCGACGTAATAGGCGGGTTAGGCGACGTAAGCGACGTCGTGCTCGCTGGATGCAAAAACGACTCGGGTATTTATCTCTATGCTCTTTTCGCAAAATCCGGGAACTCGAAAGTATACGGCTCTATAAATGGCGGAGAGACCTGGAATTACCGTGGAGAACTCCCCGAAACACCTTTTCTGGGAACGCATAATAACTTCGTATGTTCGAATCGCAACCCGTTTGTGTTATATTTTGGTGCGGTTCAAGGCTATCGCAGTTACGACGGCGGTGTCCGTTGGACGATGCTTAACAACTGGTGGGAATACTACGACCGACCCGAAACAAAACTTCACGCCGATATACCCGGTATAGACGTTTTTCTCGACGGTGCCGGAGGCGAATTCGCCTTAATTTCTACCGACGGCGGGCTTTATATCTCCAGAGACTCGCTTCTGACCGTGCAGAATCTCTCTCTTTCCGACCTTGCCGTTAGCCAGTATTATAGCACCTATACCTGCCGTTTTAACCCGGATGTAATCTACGCGGGTAGTCAGGACCAGGGTTTCCAGCGTTGTCAGACCGACTCGGGCGGGATGCTCGATTTTGTGCAGCTAATCAGCGGGGATTACGGCCATATAGTTTCCGGCGACCGTGGTGCAAGTGTATGGACTGTTTATTGTGGTTTTGCTGGATATTATCCATCGGCGACGACTTCTGATTACATTGTTACCTGGGATTTCGAGGGTTCTGGATATCTGTGGATGCCGCCGCTTATGGCCGACCCTACCGCTGTGGATAAGGTATACGTCGGCGGTGGCGGCTCATCCGGCGGTGCCCACCTGTGGCGGCTTCACGCACATACTTTTTATATCTCATCGGAGGAGGAACCGTTCGATTTTAGCGAGGGGGACGCCGATGTTAAAATATCTGCGATGGCTTTCTCGCCTATCGACCCGCACTATCGCTATGTTCTGACCAACGACGGTCGGTTTTTCCTGTCCACCGATGCGGGGATAAGTTGGGAAAGAACCCCCGCGTTCGAAGGACCGCATAGTCACTATTTCTATGGTTCCACGATAGTGGCTTCCCCTATAACACCCGGGCGTGTCTATATCGGCGGCAGCGGCTATTCGAATCCACCGGTTTACGTTTCCGACGACCATGGCCGGACGTTCACCGCTATGGACGACGGTTTACCGAATACGCTGGTCTATGAATTGTCTATTACACCCGAGGAGGATATGCTTCTCGCGGCGACCGAGGTCGGCCCGTTCGTCTATATATTCGATTCGGGTCGCTGGCACGATATGTCGGGTGTCAGCGCGCCAGACCAGGTCTACTGGACTGTCGATTATGTCCCGCCGATAAGAACTGCCCGGTTTGCGACCTATGGCCGGGGAATCTGGGATTTTAAGATAGACAGCCTGACGGGTATCGGCGAGGACTTTTACGCGGCGAAAATCCCGGCGAAAATAAAGCTCTCGGCTCACCCGAATCCGTTTAATACGAGCGTTACGATTTCCTTCGACCTTCCCGAAAACACTCCCGGACAAATCAAGATATACGACTCTTCTGGTCGGCTGGTTGCGAGGTTATTCGACGGAGTTCTTACAAAGGGATTAAATTCGTTCGTATGGGACGGCGCATCGAGCGGTGGGTATAAAGTCCCGTCCGGCAACTATCTGGCTATGCTTAACGCTGGTGGGCAGAACGCGCATATAAAAATCGTCCTGGCAAAATAGGAGCGTAACATTCTACGCCCCTATTTCCATAGCGTTTTAATCGCCTCTATCTATTTATAATCTTAAATTCCACTCGCCGGTTTAAGGCCCTGCCCTCTGCCGTGCTGTTTTCCGCAATCGGGGTCGATTCGCCGTAACCTTGTGCTGAAAGGTTTTCGCGAATAATGTTGAAATTCTTTACAAGGTAATTTTTAACCGCTTTCGCTCTTTGTTGCGAAAGCTTTTTGTTATAGGATTCGGTTCCGATAGAATCGGTGTGCCCGGCGATTTCGATGCGCCAATCCGGATTTCGTTGCAGGATTTCGCCTATATCGTCCAGTATCGGGTATGATTCCGGCGTGATTTCATCGCTGTTGAATTCAAAGAAAATTTCAGTGGTTACGAAAACCCCTTTATCCCGGAAATCCCTTTCCATATCGGCTCTCGCAGGCGGTTTCCTGGTTTTACGGAGACAACCGCGTTCGTTCACTATCGTTCCGGGGGGTGTATCGGGGCACATATCGAATTCATCCCAAACTCCATCGCCGTCCGTGTCACGATGCCGCGGAATCGAAATCGGAAAAGATATGTTCACACCCAGGTGTACAAGACCGCGCCATTCGTTAAGATTTTCCTTATGGGTGCCGATAAAAGAATCGTCCTCGTAATCGGATATTGTAATCTCCAACTCCTCCGAATAAGGCGAAAGTTTAATACAGGGGGTAATCGCTATATATTTAGCTAACTTAAAGTCGCAACCGAGAATAAGCGGCACCTTCGTCGCTGTCCCCTCGACATCCACATCGATGGACGATAACAACCCATACGAATCCTTCGCCGTAAAACTATATGAAACAAAACCCACGCCAATGAGAAGGTATGGATTTACTTTATTGTGTGGTGAAAATTCCCAACCGAGCAAGAAATCGTAACTTAAGTCCGACCAATCTTCAACCTTGTCGTAGATAAAGCCATAGTCGTCTTCATAGAAAAGGTCGTCGGTATCGTGCATAAGATAGCCGGACTGAAAGCAGAAACCCAGAATAAAATTCTGGTACAATGGTATATTATACCTGAGCCCCAACCGGAAGTCAGTGTGGCCTTCATCCCCTATACCGTATTCGAAACCGAGTTCCGGCGTTATAACCTTAAGTTCGGGTTGCCATACCATGGAATGCGCGATTGCCGCGAACGACAGAAGTAAAATCACACAAATCAGTTCCCGCATAAGTTGTTCCTCCTCTCTGGGATTATAAGTTGGAAACGAAAAATAATGTTGTCTATAGGTTTTAGCAAGTAGAATATCTATTTCAACAGCATAACCTTCCCCCGGAACGCCGAATTACCGTCAGAAATTCGATAGAAATACAGCCCGCTCGTCAACTCCTCGTTTTTAGTTGTATTCCAGTAAATCACCTCTTTCCCGTCGATTACCTCGCTATCCGAATACACTTTGCGTC
>QNEE01000181.1 GCA_003645085.1 bacterium
GTGGTAATTAACCGCGCGGGTTGCGGGAATAATAAACCTACTGAACGATTTCTGGAAACGGAGGAAATCCCTGTTCTGGCGCGTATCCCGGATGATATAAGAATCGCGAAGGCTTACGCCCACGGAGAACTTTTTCTTAGGGTCCTGTCGGAATATACCGGCGTGTTCGAAAATATCGCAGAATATATAGATAAGGTCGCCGCCGTATGAAACGGGTAGTTATCACAGGCGGCAAAGGAGGTTGCGGTAAGACCAGTGTGGCTGTTTCGATGGCCGCTCTCGCGGATAATTGGGTTATCGCCGATTGCGATGTGGACGCTCCCAATCTGGCTATTATCGCTCAACCGGAACACTCGAAGCACGAGGTTTTCAATACACAAGGCGTGAAAATCGACCCGGATATCTGCACGCGTTGCGGTATTTGCAGGGAAAAATGTAAGTTCGACGCGATAAGCGAGGATTATCATATCGACTTACTAAAATGCGAGACTTGCGGTCTTTGTGTGGAGCTTTGTCCTGTCGACGCAATCACCTATTTTCAGACAGAAGCCGGTTTCTGGGAATCAGCCGAAAGCAGATTCGGGCCTTTTTATCACGCGAGATTAAACCCCGGTGCGGAAAATTCCGGCAAATTGGTAACGCTAATTCGTCAGAAAGCCGAAGAACACGCAGAAAAATACGGGATGAACGGGGTGATAATCGACGGCCCGCCGGGAGTTGGATGCCCGGTTATAGCGTCGATTACCGGCTGCGATTACGCAATAGCGGTAACCGAACCCACGCTTTCTGGAAAGCACGACCTGGAGCGCCTTTGTGAACTTACAGCGATTCTGCGAACACCCGTAGGTGTCGTTATAAACAAGGCGACATTGTCGCGGAAAAATGAAATTTCGATACGCAAATACGCAGAATCGAAAGGATTGGAGATTATAGGCGAACTCCCATACGATAGAATAGTAACCGAAGCCCAAATGGCGCGCAAAGCGGTAGTCGAATACTCGCCCGATAGTGAATTCGCTATGGCGCTTCGCAATATCTGGGAAAAAGTTAATTCTAAACTATAAAGGTTAGATTATGACCAGACCGCGCAAAACGAGATATGTATCTGAAATACCGGAAGTAAGGTTTTTTAAGCCCGCCGGAATACCTATGGCAGATTTGACCGAAGTCGCTCTTTTGCCGGACGAACTGGAGGCGATGCGTCTGGTCCATATCGATGGGCTTTACCAGGAACAAGCCGCAAGAATAATGGCTATTTCGCGGCAAACGCTGGGGCGAATTCTCGCGGAAGCACATAGAAAAATCACCGAAGCGCTTCTTATGGGTCGGGCTATACGTATCGAGGATGCCGGTTTTGTAGAATACCCCGGGCGCGTGGAGAGCATCGAAAAGCGGCGCTGTCTTCACGGTCGCCACGGTTGGCGAGGCGGGAAACCTTGACTATCGCATTAAAAATTGCCCAGCAGGGAATATTCTTTTCCAAAAAGCCCCTTTTTCCACCGAATTATCGAATACTTCCGTTATCTTAAAAACATACACCGGTTTATTTTTTCATTCCGCGATATTCGGTCCGTGTGAGATAATTGTCGGGGTGTGGTGCGTGAAGCCGAAAAATATCTCGTGATGCGGAACCATTTCCCTCGGGCCTGCCTTCGCACAAGTTCCGCTCTCTGGTAATACGCCCATTTTGGGAAATTGTCTGGTAGTTTGTTCATTTTTCTGCCCAAAGATTACGCGTTTTTAACCTTGCATTTTGCTTATATATATCATATAATTATAAAATAAAATACAAAATTAAAGAGGTGCAATTATGGGGCATGGTAAAAGTTCTATTGCATTTTTGATATTACTGCTCGTATCTGCAATTTTTAGCCAGCCTTTCGAAGTGAACGGCGTTACGGCCAGAGGCCGCGGTGGTCGCGCTATACATTATTATCGTCCGGGGTCGCCGCTCGACGATTGGTGGTATAGTGATGTGGTCGAGTGCGTGCACGAGGTCGGCTGCGTCGATATCGCTTTCGTTGTGGATACTTCGGGAAGTATGGCCGGTTCTATCGGAGAACTTTGCGACGAAATTGACAGATTCGCTTACGATATCGCAGCGGTGGGCTTCGATTACGCTTTCGGTCTGGAAACATTTGTCGAGACGTTTAATTTTCCTCATGGCTACGACCTCATTACAGATTTGGCGACTTTTTCAGCTATTCTCGATGATATGAACGAAGCCGAAGGTGGTTGGGAAAAGCAAGCCGATGCAATCCACGAGGCCATCTCGAATTTCCATTGGCGCGGCGGTTGCGAGCATATCGTAATACTTATCTCCGACGAGTGCGACGACGCCAGTTCTATAGCGCCCGCGACATTGCTCGCCGAAATTGCGGCCTGGGGCGGAAGCGTCTATATCCTATCCTGCTACGATTCCGATTTCGAGGACTATTGCAATTCCAGCGGCGGAATGTGGTTCGATTACGACTCGCACGACCTCAGCGATGTGTTCGACCAGATAGTAGATGATATCGCAGAATTTGTCGAGATAAATATTACTATAACAAACACCTCCGGCGGGACAATCGACCCGATTACTGCTACGTTAATACCGGATTTTTGTATTACGGTCGGTGATTCACCCAACCCGCAGAGCTACGGGCCGATAGCGAACGGAGCTAACCACACCTATATCTGGGATATTACCGAAATACCCGGTTGCGCCGGTTGGGGGGATTGTTTTTTGATAAGAATCGAGGGCGGAGGTTATGTCGACTCGATAGTCGGTTGTCTCTGGGTCGAGGACTGCGGCTGCCCGGGTCCCGAAGCGGAGATTATTTGCCCCGAATACAGCGGTCGCTGGTCGGCATGTGATTATCAGCAGATAGAAATACAATATTCCGGTTATATGGGTATCGACCCAAACACCCTTTGTATAGTCGTCGAGGGTGCAACACATTGCTATCCGGCGTCTCCCAATCTGACATGGACGCCGACCGCCGACGGCGGTATTTTAACCTTTGTGCCGTCCGCGCCAGGCTGGACACACCTCGATAATATAGATATCCAGACATCGGCCGGGGTCGACCTTACGGGTTGCCCGATGCGTTTTCATCCGGAAAGCGAGTTCAATGTTGATTTGGAACCGCCGCACGTCGGCTGGTGGGAGCACCACGACGGTTCTATATGGCCGCCGACTCCGCCGTGGCGAGAGTGGCACGACGGCGCGGTTAGTTTCTCGCCACCATGCGGGGATACTCTCGATGACACGACGCACATTATTATTTCTGCGCTAATCTACGACGATGGCATAGGACTGACTCCGCTGGATTTGCTTCTTTCTGAATTAACCTCCGTTCCCGGTTTCGATTTTCTTACGCTTTGGGAATCTCTGACATCGATTCAAGTCACAGTTAACGGGATACCGTTTATACCGGGATTGCCTATTCCGGGGGAATTAACCAGAACCGTCGATTTCGATTTAACGTATGTCCTCTCCGGCGGCCAGTTTGGCGGGTGGCAACTCGACGCTATTATCCGTGCTGACAGTGCATTTATCCTCGGTCTTTTCGACCCGGAAATGGAGATATGCGTCGAGGTTCACGACCTGGTCGAGGCGGAGGGTTGTATGCCGTGCGAAAACGATACCGAGTGGTGCTGCACATACTGGCTTCTTGCCGATGTCCCGCTATACGCGGACGCCGGTCCCGACCAGTATATCTGCCTCGGTGAATCTATCGTTATCGGCGGAAGCCCGACCGCCAGCGGGGGAACATCACCATATACATATTCCTGGACACCGACAACAGGTCTGTCCGACCCGAACGCCGCCAATCCTCTTGCTTCCCCGACGACGACAACAACATATACGGTTGTGGTTACAGATGCCGCTATGGACACCGATTCGGACGCTATGACCGTTTATGTCTCCAATCCGGTCGCCGATGCTGGAAACGACACGCTTATCTGCCCCGGTGAAACGGTTCATCTCGGCGGTAGCCCGACAGCTTCGGGCGGTTTCCCACCCTATACTTATAGCTGGGAACCGGCCTCGATAATAATGGCTCCGACCGACCCGAACCCGTGGCTTATGACCGATGCGATGTGGCCGGATACAATAATTACATGCATCGTTACTGTTACGGATTCTCTGGGTTGCGAGGATGTCGACACGGTTGTCGTTACTATCGACCAGATAGAGGCCGACGCAGGACTCGATTGGGTTATTTGTCTCGGAGATTCGGTTACTATCGGCGGAAGCCCCGCGGGTTCCGGTGGAGTGGGTCCCTATACATTCGACTGGTGGCAATTCCCGCCGGGGGTTTCATTCAGCACGCTGGAGAATCCTGTCGTATCCCCGGCGGAGACGACTATGTATGAGTTATACGTTAACGGTGGAACGCCTTATTGTATGGATATTGATACCTGTTGGGTCTATCCCGTCGAGGTTATTGCGGATGCCGGACCGGATACGTTTGTCTGTTCGGGAGGCTCTATAACTATCGGCGGGAGTCCTGCGGCATCGGGCGGCGTCCCGCCGCACGACTATTCCTGGACTTCGGAACCGGTGGGTTTCACGAGCGTTTTGCCGAATCCGGTCGTATCACCATCGGAAAGCACGCTATTTATTCTTACGGTTCACGACGCAACCGGTTGTTCGGATGTCGATACGGTTTTCATTGATGTGACGCCCGGCCCCAGCGCGGCATATACGGTTCCTTTACCTTGCGACGGGATAACGAGTTGCGAAGACCAATCGATAGGTATTCAAATAGAAGCGGCGCCCGGAGGTGGCAGTTTGAGTAGACAGGTTCTGTGGTTATACAAAACAGGCGGGTCTGGTTGGAACACTTGCGATATTTACGATAGCACATTCAGCGGTTTTTCGAGCCTCGCGGGCGTTCTGTCCGGTTTAGGTTTTGAACATACTCAGATGGACCAAAGCGTTACGCTTTCTACTTCTCTTCTGATAGACTACGATATACTGGTTCTCGGTGCTTTAGTGGACCGGGCTTTCACATCTGCAGAAGCATCGGCTGTCGAAGGTTTCGTAGCTAACGGAGGCGGTGTCCTTGCCATTACCGAAGGGGATGCTCCTTCTTTAACCCTGAATACACTGATGGCTCCTTTCGGGATGGCATATACATCCCCCACCTACGAACCGGGTTGCCCGACAACCATGGTTTCGCACTTCGTTACGACGGGCGTTTCGCAAATATGCGCGGAAGGTGTGCTCGAAATTCTATCAAGTGCCCCTGCCGCTTGCATCATCCGGGACGATTTCGGTCGTTGCGCGTGCGCAGTTTGCGAGTA
>QNEE01000182.1 GCA_003645085.1 bacterium
GAGCATATGTTTTTCGAGGGAGACCGAATCGTCGCTTTCCGCGAGATGATACTCGCCGACGACGAGCAGTCCCGCAGGAAAGCTCTCGACAAAATACTCCCTCTGCAGCGAGGCGATTTCGAGGGTATTTTCCGTGCATTGAACGGCAGACCGGGGACTATTCGCACGCTCGACCCACCCTTGCATGAGTTCCTTCCTCACGACGAGACAGGGCAAAAACAGGTCGCCGAGCAGATAGGAGTGCCGGTAGAAAAAGTCCGCAATAAAGTCGAATCTCTGGGCGAATCGAACCCGATGCTCGGTCATCGCGGGTGCCGCCTCGGTATTACTTATCCGGAAATCACCGAGGTGCAGGTGCGCGCGATTATGGAGGCGGCCGTAAATGTCAAAAAGGAAGGCATCGAGGTCCGACCGGAGATAATGATACCTCTCGTGGGCAATGTCAAGGAGCTCGCACTGCAAAAAGAACTAGCTATTCGCGTGGCTCGGGAGGTTCTCGATGCTAACGATATGACCAAAGACGATATTCCATATTTAATTGGGACAATGATAGAGATACCCCGCGCGGCGGTTACCGCCGACCGAATCGCCGAAGAGGCCGAGTTTTTCAGTTTCGGGACGAACGACCTGACGCAGATGGGTTGCGGCTTCTCCCGCGACGACGCCGGAAAATTCCTGGGCGAATATGTAAAACTCGGAATTTACGAGAATGACCCGTTCCAGGTTCTCGACCGGGACGGTATCGGGAAACTGGTGGATATGGCCTGCCGTCTCGGTCGCCAGACTCGCCCAGATTTACATCTCGGTATATGCGGCGAACACGGCGGTGAACCAGACTCCGTGAAATTCTGCCACCGCGTCGGACTCGATTACGTCAGTTGCAGTCCGTATCGAGTTCCCGTTGCGAGGCTCGCAGCCGCACAGGCCGCAATCGAAACACCGCGAAACAAAAAGCATTAATCGATAATCGAAAGGAAAAAATGCCAGCCAAAAAGAAAAGCAAGTCTAAGCCGAAAGGCCCAGATTTCCGCGAAAAACTGCTCGTCGAATTAACCGACGCATTCGGCCCGAGCGGTTTCGAGGAGGATGTGTCGAAGATCGTTGCCAAACATCTCGAAGGTTTTTGCGAAATTACCTACGATGGTATCGGAAGCACACTCGGCAAAAAGCAGGGAACATCCGAAAGCCCGCGAATCCTTATCGCCGGCCATATGGACGAGGTCGGCTTTATGGTCTCGGGCATCACAAAAAACGGCTACCTGAGAATCAACCCGCTCGGCGGTTGGTGGCCACATGTCCTGCCGAGCCAGAGAGTGGTGATACGCACACGTAAAGGGAAACTCGTCCATGGCCTTATCGGTGCGAAAGCCCCTCACGGGATGAAATCCGAAGAACGCAAAAAGGTAATGGAAATCGAGGACCTATATATCGATATAGGCGCGAGCGAGGACAACGATGCACCCAAAAAGCTCGGCGTCGAAATCGGAAATCCAGTAGTTCCCTATGCACAGTTCGAAAAGCTCGGTCCGAAGGGTAAATTCCTGATGGCAAAGGCCTGGGATAACCGAATAGGCGTAGCAGTCGCTATAGAGGTCGCGCGCGCGTTGAAAAACAAAAAGCACCCAAACATGTTGTTCGCCGGCGGAACCGTCCAGGAGGAAGTCGGTCTGCGCGGTGCGGGAACCTGCGCGCATTTCGTCGACCCGGATATAGGAATCGCTGTCGACGTTACACTCCCGGCGGATATCCCCGGCTCCCCGAATAGCGAATGGGGCGAGAAACTCGGCAAAGGCCCGTCGATTTCGGTTATGGACGGCAGCCTTTTGCCAAACACAAACCTGCTGCATTTCGTTATGGATATCGCCGACAAAAAGAAAATCCCTTACCAGATTGGGAGCCTTCGGTTCGGTGGCACCGACGGCGGAAGGTTCGCCACAACGAGAAGCGGTATTCCAAGTTTGACTTGTAGTATCGCCACGCGCTATATTCACAGTCATTACGGCATACTCCACCGCGACGACGTGGATAACCTAATCAAACTGTTGACCGAAGTAGTGATGGCTCTCGACGAAAAAGCCGTTAAAAAAATAAAATTCGGTAAATAGTTAAAGAGGTTCTCTCTGCGAGCCGTCCGGCGCGACACCGATATTATTTACAGGGCGCGCGATAGTGCGCCCTATTTCTAACTTCCGGTCGCCAGTTTCAGCCTTATCTCGACACGCCTGTTTTCCTGCCGTTCTGCCTCGTTCGAGTTGCCGTTAAGCGGATACATCTCCCCGAACCACGAAACATCGAAATCGATATTGCCGTTAACCCGCGTTATAAGATACTCCATCACATTAAAAGCTCGTTTTTTCGAGAGTTTCATATTAAGACCGGTCGGGCCGATATTACAGGCGTAGCCGCGAATAGAAAGCGTAAGCCCGAGTGTATCCGGAAGCGAATTAACTGCGGCAGCGATTGCATCCAGCATCATCGCTGCTTCAGGCAGGATATCGGTGTTGCCCGGACCGCGGAAAGGGATTCGATTGGTGGACAGAAGCTCTTCCGGTAGAACCAGAGGCTCCGGTTCTATCGCCAGCGGCGGGACCTCTCCCGGCGCGCGGTATTCCCCACTAAATCTTCTACCGCCGGACGCGTTAAGGCTTATACGATGTAGCGCGCCGTCCTCGTCTTTATGCACAGGATAATAGGTTACAAGGTAGCTTTCACTCATCACCGCCGAGACCATCCCCGGAGAAAATCCTCCTCCGGGTTGGACAAGATAAGTTCCGCCCGTTCTTTTGGAAATCTCGGCCAGAGCGCCCTCCGCGCTCTTACCATGCATAAAGACATTTATCGGCACCCCGTATCTTTTCGCGCGGTCCAGTATATGATACGGTAATCGTTCGACACCGAAATCACCATCAGAAAATAGCGCGATAGTCGCCGGGCTCGACGGCCGTTCAGCCACTAAATCCAGAGCCTCGATGAGCGCTCCCGATAAATCGCTGCCGCGGGCGTTCGGATATCCGAGACTCTCCGGCGCCAACGCAAGAAAAGTATCGGGCAAAACCCAATCTATTGTGCGTTCGGGTCGGTCTCCAAAACGGATAAGAGCAACCTCGCAGTCGCATTCGACAAGCGTGGAAACGTAACCCCATATAAGCCTGTCCGTGAAAACGACGTAATCCCCCATACTCGCGGAAATGTCCTCGACGATAACGACATTCGCATCGCTCGAGCTCCCGAAAGCAGTGTAGTGGAAATCGCAACTGTCTGCCCAGCCGAAAACGTCCTCGATAACGGCACTGTTATCCATATCCAGCGGTTTGCCTATAACCGGAAGGAAAAAAGTAACACTATCCGGAAACGCAGAATAATCGAGATGCAGAAACCGGTTTTTATCCCACTCGAAAACCGGAAATTCCGGACGCCTGAGTTCGACATAACGCGGTTGCTCTTTCGATAGTTCCGGCGTTTTTCCCGCGCACGAGAGAAATATAATCGCCGTAGAGACAACGATAAAAGCCTTTACGTATTTTGGCCGGACATTCACGGATAGAATATAAAACGGCAAAAAAAGAAAATCAAGAGAATGATTTTAGATAAGTATCTCGGCAAATTAAAACTAGGAGTTTTGTTAGCCGATTATTAGTAGCCTAATACTTCAATCGTAGGTCGCAAAACGAATCTAAATATAGGCTGGCGCGGGGCAACTCTTCACTTTTAACTCTTAACTTACCATAAACGGTGTCGGCGTAAAGGTCAATATAAACACCAATAACGCGACGACCGATAGCACTTTCCGCCGCCTGTCGAGCGGTATCCAGTCATAAACCGTCGGTGGGTGGCGAAGTCTGATTAAAAATAGAATAACCAGCGCCCAGATAAGCCATCCAAGCCAGAGAATCGCGAGGGGGAGGAGCGCTATCCAGACCCAGCGGGCGACCTTATATGCCTTTTCGCCAAGTGCCGCGTAGGATATATGGCCGCCGTCGAGTTGGCCAATAGGCAAAAGGTTGATACTCGTTACCCAGAGACCTATCCATCCCGCGAAAGCCACCGGATGCAGCCATAGCTCCATTCCGTCCGGGATACTACCGTATATAATCTTCGCAGCAAGCCAGACTATAATCGAGTCGCCGAGAGCTATTCGACCGGACTCCTCTACAATCTCGGGCGCGGGCGCTATTTCCGAAAGGATTAGCCCGATTACTAAAACCGGCAAAGCTACTACGAATCCCGCTGCGGGTCCGGCAAAACCGATATCGAAAAGACTGCGCCTGTCCGGTATAGCAGATTTTATCTTAATAAATGCACCGAAAGTCCCGATTATCGTCGGAAAAGGGATAAAGAACGGCAGCGTTGCGTTCACCCCGTGGATACGGCTCGCGAAATAATGACCAAGCTCGTGTATACCGAGCACAGCCAAAAGCGACGCCGAAAATGGAACTCCTTTAACCAAATAAGCGACCGAGAACTCCGGCTCGCCACCGGCCATAAAGGCACCGGCGACTGTCGTCGTAACGACGGTCGCTAAAAAAAGGAATAGATGTAACCAATTCTTTTTCAAATCAGAGATATTATAATAAATTCCGCTTGCGATATCAAGGGCTACTATTTTGATGAGTTATTCTCAAAATAACGATAAAAGAGAAATTTAGGCTGGCAATAGGAGCCGACGTATTCAGTCGAAGGTTAAGAAGTATATCCGGTATTTCGCCCGATACGACTCGGGTTTAAGGACAAATTATCGGAAATTACACGAAGGTCCATACGAAACGTGCATCGAATTCCCTTTCGACAAAAGACATTTCGCCGATTGTCCCCAGCGAATCGCTTCTTTGCCCCATCGCTGTTGAATTTGTTGCGCGGCATCGCTTGCACGTTTCCGGGGTGTATCCCCGAAAATGCCTTCGATGACGGGAAGATACGATTCGGAGTAAACCAAGTTTGAAAGAGTAACACCGATTTGCCTGACAGTCCGGCCTTCTGGCAGATTTTCCATCAGAAGCGTTTTAAGTGATTTGTATGCGTCGGTCTCCGTAGCGATACCGCCAGTGGTCTTGCGGCGCAAAATAGTGCGAAAGTCCGAAAACCTGATTTTTAGCTGGACAGTGCGGGCTTCGGCGTTCATCGCGCGTAGCCGGTGAACCACCTCCTCGGTAAGCCAGGCCAGCACACCGAGTAGTTCTTCGATTTCGGAAATATCCTCGGGAAA
>QNEE01000183.1 GCA_003645085.1 bacterium
ATATTATAACTAACTCAATAAATAATTGAAACCTGCAAAATACCCGGGATTTGTATTTTTAATTTGGATAGGCCAACCTCTCGACTTTAGTCGTGGGACGCTAGATGATTCGATAACGATGTCATTCCGGCGAATGCCGGAATCCAGTGGTGCGGCTGGTCGTTTCGACTCCGCTCAACAACCAAGCTACATTCTACATTACTTTTACCTTTTTCCGAGGTGCTGCGGTGCTGTGATGATGCTGAAGGGCTATGGGACTGAGGGAATTAACCCAAATTTCTCGAAATGATTATTCCGAATGAGAGCACAGATATAGAAATCGTGTTCGGTTTTTATTGCCAACTCAAAAATTCCCGAACAATAGAGAACTCAGCCGCCTTTGGAGTCGGTATCTCATATAACATAGTCGAATGCCCGTTGGAAACTATAATTAACGGCCAATAATAGGGAACTCCTATGCCGAAGGCCTCGAAGAAGACGGATTCCATCATCCCAGCCTTAAGGTAATCTGTTCGATACCCATTAACAAATTTGCGTAGTTCCAGCGAGTCTTTGCCAACGAATAAAAAGAGAACCGGTATAGCCTCCCGTTCTTTAAAAATACTATCAAAATAGGCCGTATAATACAAAACGCCGGTGCCACATATACCGAGTTCGTGGCATATAACTATGTTCGGTTCTCCGGCAAACAAATCACCAACTCGGGCGTCAGTATTCAATCCCGTAATTACTTCGAGCGTATCCAAGGATTCCCACTGGACCTCTTTATCTGCAAGTAGCGTCGCAGTAATCAAAACGATAAGCAACAAGAAAATGATTCGCTTAATCATCGAAATCGACCTCGTATAAAGTCATCTTCACGGCCTCTTTGTCCATTTCTTCGGTTAAAAACAACAAGCGCCCGTGCTCGTCGACGTCCATAAGCGAACCTTTCGTCGGTTCGGTAAACCCGATGATTTTATTCTTAATCGGGTTAAAAAAAGCCAATTCGCTATAGCCGTTTAACTGGTAACAGACAACGGCTAACGAATCGTTATAAGCGCATAGATGACCGGTCAATGTCCACGTTTTTAACCAATCGAAGATTTCTTCATCCGGTGTTTCGAACGAAACTACAAATTTCGTAGGGGGTTCATAAGATTGTGGCGTAGCGTCGATTATCGCCAGCGTATCTAATTCTAACGAGAAATAAACCACCTCGGGTTTATATAATTTACAAAATAAAAAACCGGAATCGAAAGGGGCAATAAAATAGCTGATAGAATGACTTAATCCAAAACCCTCACCGCTAATGTATTTGTTATACTCTGCAGCTGATAAAGTATCTTCTGATAGGAGCACTCCTGTAGTGTAATTATAGACCTGAATTTGAGTATTGATAATAGAATCTCTCTCGTCGGACAAAATACTCTTACTCCCGGCTATTACTAACTTGTCACGAATTGGAACAGCATACATAGGAATGAATGCCAAATCAGAGGGAGAAAAATTTTCTACGGATTTTATTGTTTCATCTATTAGCAAACGGCTTATACGGTGAGTAGATAAATCACACACCCATAAATAAGGATAATCGGAATATATTGAATAAGGATACACTATACGCGAATGTTCTTCTGTCAACTCTGTAATAATACGGTTTTCTCTTCTATATATAAAGACGTTCATAACCGCATAATCAGCAAAAACATAATTTCCGTCTGGTAGACTAATAAAATAACTAAAGCGGTTCGATGCATCCACCCATTCGGGCGGACTAACCATTCCACACGGATTTGGCATATAGAAATTATCGATTTCGGTTAGGCTAATACCTAATAAAATCGTTGGAACGAATAGTATAGTATATCTTTCGAGTTTCATTTTTTTAAGAGGGGGTATAATCTATCCCCTCCTCAAAACAGCATTATTGCGGGACATAACAAAAAACTTTACCCGCTTGGGTGCAATCTATGTAACCTGGCTCTACTTCTGTGCCCATATACCAACCAGGTTCGGGAAGTTTCCCAACAAACCCACAATGGCAAGTTGTTACCCCGCCACCAGGGCACATACAGGTCCTCTCGCCGCCGGGCCCGAGCATCAATCGACCATCGTGCCAGACCAGCGCATACGTGCTCAGAACCGAAAACGCAAACAAGACGACTACCAGAATACCCCTTTTCACTCTTCCTCCTTCGCTTTTGCTTTAAAGGTAACACATAATCCACTAAATACAAGATATTTCTTCGTTTTCTTATGTCAAGTATTATTTTCATATTTTTCATACTTCCTTTAATATATTAAGATTAACTTCACGAGTAATGGTGAGCAGAAAGCCCACAACTCACATCTCTTTTATATTATTTTTGGCTGCTTTCGTCAAGGATACTCGACCGAATAAACAACGAGAGATTTCTCTATTCGCCCAAAATGTGAGGATAGGACTGAATATCAAACACCGTATTCCGTTTCGCTCGACAAAATCCGACCCTTATAGCAAATCGAGAACGACTATCGAAGGCGGAATTAAATCACAATCTAAATTTTCGACCTTTTTCCAGATAAATTTAACCTTCCTCTTGCGCAAGGACGCCGCGAGTATTATCTTGGGAAAAATCGGATTTCGGCTAATAAAGGAGATGCTATGGGATTCGCGGATAGCTGGTTTCTCTCGGTTGCGCCGATTATCATCGTCGCGGCGATGCATATCTGCAATCTCAAGATGATAGCCAGAACGAATGTGCATTAAATCGGTTTATCCGAAACCGGCGGGGCCTCGACCTCGTCAGGGATACGATAAATGTCAATATGATACTGGCTACGATGTTCATCGCGATGTTCTTTGTTGTGCTGCTGGTAGGATTTTATATGGTTTTCTTTATGAAACTTCATTTCTTGATATTCGCGACGCATATTCTTATCTTTTCGGTGGTTACCCTGCCTCTGTGGCTTTTCGGTATGAACCGGGAAAAACTCATTAAAAATATGAAGGTCGAGGCTTCCGACCCTGAAATAGCCGAAACATACAAGAGGTATTTAAAACAATGGAAAGAACCGAGGTTTATGCTGACCGATTGATATCGCTATGGCCGATAAAACAAACATAGCGGACGACCGCTGCCGCGTTCATCTCGATGTTTTCGAGGGGCCGCTCGATTTGCTTTTGTATCTCATCAAGCGGGACGAAATCGATATCTACGATATCCCGATAACGCACGTAGTCGACGAGTTTATCGGGTTTTTGGAGAATATGGAGGAACTCGACCTCTCTGTAGCGGGCGAATATCTGCTGATGGCCGCGTTGCTGATGAGGATCAAAGCGCGGATGCTGCTCCCGAAACCCGAACTCGATACAGGCGAAATCGAGGACCCGCGCCAGGAGCTGGTCGATATGCTTATCGAATATCGTATGTTCAAGAAAATCAGCGAAGAACTGAACCGAAAACGCGAGGAACAGTCCAAACTATTCCCGAAAGGCTCCTTTCCCGATTCGCGCATAGCAACCGGATATGCCGAACAGGAAGAACTAATACCGATGGATTATTATACCCTCGTTCGGACGGCGTGGGATTTACTCAAGCAGGAAAACAGGATAATTCCCGCGGTCGCCGGCGAGGACGTCGATATCGGAGAACGGATGGAGTTTATTGTGGGATTCCTTGCAGAGAAAGGACGCGCGCGGTTTATCGAGCTTTTCCCCGGAAAAACAACGCCGATGATGTTCGTGGCTACATTCGTCGCACTTCTCGAACTTATCAAAGAACGGGCCGTTCGAGTCCAGCAGCAATCCGCATTCGGTAATATATGGATATATCGCAACCCGGAGGAACGAGGTGAGTAAAATAACGAAAACGGGTATTGTGGAAGCGCTGATTTTCGCGTCGCCGGGGCCGGTTGGAGCCAAACGGTTGATGAATATCGCATCCCTCGAATCGACCGACGAGGCCGACCGCATTGTCGAAACGTTAAACGAGACTTACGAGAAAAACGGCCGCGTATTCAGAATAAAACGTCTCGCCGGCGGATATCAATTCTTCACCCTAACCGGATACGCACCCTTTGTGGGTGAGCTTTTTACCGATAGCGGCCAGCCTCATCTTACGCACGCGATGCTCGAGGCTCTCAGCATTATCGCTTTACGCCAGCCGACAACTAAACCGGTTGTGGATAAGATACGCGGCGCGGATAGCTCGGCACCCATTCACTCTCTATTGGAAGCCGGATTGATTACGATTAAAGGCCGCCAGAAAACGCCGGGGAGACCTTTCCTTTACGCCACCACGGACGAGTTTTTGAAGATGTTCGGCCTCGACAGTATCGCGGAACTTCCGAAAGAGGACGACCTCGCGGAACTTTTCTCCGACGAGTTGCAGAAAGCGAAAGAAGACGCGGAGAAAGCATACCCAAAAAAGAATGAAGAAAACGAGAAACAACTCGAACAGCACGAACAATCGGAACAGTGAACTCAGGTTAAATGTGTTTGTTGCCCGCGCTACCGGACTCTCCCGAAGAAAAGCCGATAGAGCGGTTATCGACGGTCGCGTAACGGTAAACGGCGAGATGGTTACCGAGCCGGCGCGACGCGTAAGCAAAAACGTTAGTGTCAGCTTAGACGGCGAGAAAATCGCAATCGACAGGGATTATACGTGGATTTTGATGAATAAACCGCGAGGGTATATAACCTCCCGCGCCGATGAAAATGGCAGGCCGACTGTAATGGAGATTCTACCCGATAAGTTCGGACGGTTGTTCCCGGTCGGGAGACTCGATATCGATACGACCGGAGTGTTGCTTTTCACCGACGACGGCCAGACGACACAGAAACTCCTTCACCCTAAATACGGTGTTCCGAGAAAATACCGCGTCGAGATTTCAGGGAAATTGACCGAAGAGGAAAAAGAAGTAGCGTCTCGCGGAGTTATTATCGACGGGCGAAGGGCTATTCCGGGCGAATTAGAGCTTGTTGGCAGGTCACGAACCGGCGAGATATACGAAATCGAGTTTTCCGAGGGACGTTATCACGAGGTTAAAAAGTTCTTCGCCGTGATAGGACACGAGGTTACTAGATTAGAGAGGATTTCTTTCGCGGGAATAACTATCGGGAAACTTAACCCCGGCGAATGGCGCACACTCTCGAAAATCGAACTAAAGTCCGTTAAATCCAGAATGGAGCGATATGTCGAATGTAACAATAGAAAATCCTAACCTGCCCATCGGCG
>QNEE01000184.1 GCA_003645085.1 bacterium
AACGGCGGTCAGGTCGGGCGTTTCCCCTTTTTCGCGGCGGCTGATATATTCTGCAAAACTACCTCTAATAATTGTCCAGTAAGACTCGAATTTAACGTTGTCGCCTCGCCATTGGATAAGTCTCTCGGCGGCCTGCTCGAAAGTCTCGTGTTCTTTTCTACCAAAGCGGTCGACTATGTGCTCGATAAGTTTCGGGGTAAAATACATCGTATTCTTCCCTATATCGTTCTCTGCGATATACTCGTCGACGATATCCCCGATACGGCGGACCTCGGAAATATCCAGGTCGTTGGGGTGCGATACGATATAATCGAACCAGCGAATTATTAGTTTAACCGCGCGCCGAACCTTGCGGTTTACATAGTATTGAAACAACCAGACCACGCCAGCTATTATTATGAATAGAAAAATTACGGCTATTAACGTTTTTTCCATAGTAATCCTACTGAAACGTGATTTTTCTAACCGCAACTTTAAAGGGGCGGTTACAAGGTGTGGTTACAATGAATATTCTCTCGATTAACTTATTGTTCTTCAACCCTATAGTCAACCCTATAATTATTTCGGGTGTAGTTAAAAAATCGTTGATTTATGCCTTTGTGTTTCTTATAATTATATATAGGTTCGTAGTTTTTGTAAAAAGTTACTAATAAACACGTTATTACAAAGGAGCGTTAGCGGCCAAAGGAATTTCCGCTAGAGAGCGCGGTTGCTTAAGCAAGTTTTCATTTCGTTCAAAAATACTTTTATTTTTTAATAATGCTTACTACTCACTTTTACAGCAAAGAACGGTGGTATTGTTTTAACCATAATTATCGCAGGTAGTTATGGACTTAAAAGGCAATAAATCGAGTGGGGAACGGTTCCTCGAGGAGTTTGGAAAGGGTAATTTTCTCGGGACCAGACACCAGGTCGAAGCACTCGTGCGTGAAACCGCTTTAGCCGCTTCGACTGGCGAATCCCCGCGCATTCTCTGGGGAATGGCCTCGGATATGCCAGACCGCTCGGTCCGTTGCGCCATAGGAATACTACTGGAACTTCTCAGGCTTCGCACTCGCAGATGGCCGACGATAGGAGCTATCAGACAACTCGAGGGGCTTTTTGCCGAGGAGATAAGAACCGGTAAGAAGTTGTTCGCGGATAACGAAAGGTCGTGTGCCGAAAAGCTGCTGGTGGGATATATCCTGCGGCATCCGCGCGACGCCGACGGTTCTGTTCTTGCGCTTACGACCCTGGCGGAGTATCTCGACCCTCGGCCTATATATCGTAGGGCTATGGCGACGTTAGCGAGGCGGAAGGTTTTTGCACCACCGGTTCGTGAACGATTTTCAGAACTCGAACTTGCCCCGCCTCGTATCTTTTCTAGACGGAAAAATAATCTATAAAAAAGGCTCCTTTTCAGGAGCCGTTTTACCGGGGAGAACAGGGGAGCGCGTTATTTTATATAATCTCCCCGTTATGTTAACTCGACTATTTTATTCCCGCCAATCTTATCCCCCTTTGTATAGTCTCGCCCGCCGCTCTTGTTGTATAAAGAGCCTCTTTGAGTTTGCCGCTGTCCCGATAGGCGAGTGCATCTGATTGTAGCTTCTCCGCGCGATTAAGAAGGTCTATTGCGGGTTCCGACCCGCTTGTCTCGATTTTCGGGGCGAAATCGGCAATTAGTTCTTCGGTATGGGCAAGAGCGCGGTCCACTTCGGCATAGTGTATCTCGTCGTTTTCTTTCGCGGTTCTAACAGAAAGGTCTGTCATCCTTCTGGCTTCTATCGTTAGTTTTTCGGCCTGAGCGGTTTCTCCGGCATCGAGAGCTGCCTTCGCCTGCCGCTGGATTTCGCGTGCCTGGTCGAGCATCTGCTCGGCGTCCCGGCGTCCCGACTCATCGACTGGTTCCGCAGCGATTTCTATAAGCTCGTCGGTGCGGGAAACAATCCCAACAACCTCGGCGGATTGTGGGCCTCTTCTACTCGCGATTCGCACCGCTCTCTGCGTCAGTGAGAAAACCTCCTCTAAAAGCCTCAAAGCCTCCTGCGGGCGGCCCTCGTTATAAAGCTTTTCAGATTCGGCGAACATATCGCGAGCCGTATTCAACAACGCTTGCGCTTCTTTTGCCGGCGACGGTATCTTCTCATCGGCACGGTTGAGCAAATCGGAAGCCCGCTCGAGTTCGGAAATTACGCGCTCGGAGTCGAGTCCGCGTTCCGCAGAAACCAACGAATGGCGAATCTGAAACAGCTTGTCGCGTGCCCGCTCGGCGAGGTTGCCAGCGATAGGGAAATTACCCTCGTTGAAAGCATCCCAGGCTTGGTTTTGCATTTCCACCGCCTGAGCGAAATTCGCTCTTGTAACCTCGTTACCAAATTCATCCACAGTCGGCGCTAATTCCTCGATAAGTTCAGCATTCTGTTCCAGTAGCCTTAAAAGAGGTTCTGGTGGGCCTGGCGCGTTTTGTCCGGGGCCGGCGTCGAGTAAAGCCTGAACACGCCGTGCGACCTCGCGCGATTGCATCGTCATATGCAAAGCGAGCATATTCTCGCCTAAATCGAATGCGTCGCGTGCATCGGTCTGCATATCGTAGGCGACCGCAAGCTGCTCTATAATTATATGAGGAGGGTTATCCGGGAGGTTCTCCTCGATATCGGCGAGTATATCGTCTGTGCGGTCGAGCTCGAGAGCGATATCGACAGTAGGCGCGGCAAAACAGCTTGTCGCAACCATTATAAGCCCCAGAAAAAGCAGTATCGGAACACTCGCGAATATCAACGAGAAGATTAAGTCTTCGAATTTTTGTCCCATATTCATAATTCACTCCATTTTGAATACTGTTTGGCGTCTGTGAGTGCCGCATATAATATGCCAAAGGCTGAACTCCTTATGTTGCAATGGGATAAGCTCTTTTATGCCTTTTCCTAACGTACCTTCAAGTGAGAAAACGTTCTTATAGGTACACCTTCAGTTGGAGAGCCGTAGAGGGAATGTGTAATAAATTCGATAAATAACCGTAGGGTTCGATTCGAGATTGTCTGTGTATTGTTATGTTCCGCCGTGGTTGTTTGGATTGAATTCTTCTTCTTCTTCTTCGATTTTCTTGGCGACATAGTCAGGGACTTTTCGCATCGAGACGTTCTCGAACGAGACATATTTTTTATGAAATTTGAGGTATATCTGTCCAACCGGACCGTTTCTCTGTTTCGCTATAATAATTTCCGCGATGCCCGTGGCGTCTTTCCAGAATGATTTGCCATCCAGTTCGACCTTGATTTTTTTCTGTTTGTGAACCTCCGGTCTGTATATAAACATTACTGTATCGGCATCCTGCTCGATTGCGCCGGATTCGCGAAGGTCTGATAACCTCGGTATTTTATCGTCTCGCAATTCGGATTGTCGTGAAAGCTGAGAAAGCGCGATAACCGGAATATCGAGTTCTCTTCCGAGCGCTTTAATCTGGCGGGAAATTGTAGTTATCTCCTGCTGTCGGTTTTCGACTCTACGCTGTCCCGATGTAAGCAATTGAAGATAATCGATAATTACAAGGTCTATTTTCTGGCGCCGTTTAAGCCTTCGGAGTTTCGCGCGCATATTCAATACAGTCTGTTCCGCCGAATCGTCTATGAATATCTGTGCCCTCGACAGTGAATCGAGGTCCTTACTTATTTTTTTAAAGCTTTCGTTGTCCAACTTCCCACTTCTAAGCCTTTGGGAATCTACGCGGAATTTCGTTGCCATCAGTCTCGTAACGAGTTGCTCACTCGCCATTTCTAAAGAGAATATAGCTACACCTTTCTCCTCTTTCAGGGCGACGTTTAATGCTATTCCCAGTGCCAATGCCGTTTTTCCTACCGAAGGTCGCGCGGCTATAATGACATAATCCGCCGGATGTAGTCCTGTAGTAATCTCGTCCAGGTCGGTATATCCAGTTGCCAAACCGGTAACGGCGCGTTTGCTGTGGTGGATTTCGTCGAGTTTTTCGAAAGTCTCCGGGATTATGCTGCTTAGCGGGGCAAATTCCCCTCGAATGCGTTTCTCCCCGATGGCCCATATCATCTGCTCGACGCCGTTCAATAAATCGTCGACATCCTGTGTCCCGGAGTAGGCTCTGGTTACTATATCACCGCCGGCGCGGATAAGGCTGCGTAGAACAGCTTTTTCCTGGATTATTTCGGCATGATAGTCCAGATTGCCCGGTGTTACGATACTCGACAGGAGGGACACGAGATAGCTTCGTCCGCCGACCTTTTCGAGATGCCCTTCCTTGTCGAGGATGTCTGCGAGAGAGACATAATCGACCGCGCGGTCATTCTCCGCCAGTTTTTTCATAGCTCCGAAAATTCTGGCGTGACCGTCGTGATAAAAATCCTCGACGGAGAGTAGCTCGAGGGCGCGGTATAGCGCCTCGGAGTCCATCATCATCGCACCCAGAACGGCGCGTTCGACTTCCAAATTCTGAGGAGGTAAACGTTCTTCGGTCATTTTAGCACAGCTTCACTTTGGTTATTTATTATATTTTTCTGGTATCGGCAATCCGGCTATGCGCAGTAGTTCCTTCATATCTTCCCAGGTGGGAGGTTTGCCTGCGGGATTGCGTAGCAGATACGCCGGGTGATACGTTACAAGAACGGGGATACCTTTGAAAATATGCGTTTTCCCCCGGAGTTTGCGGAGCGGCGCGTTTGTTCCGAGTAGGTTCTGTGCGGCCACACGCCCCAGACAGCAGATAACATCGGGTTTTATCAATTCGAGCTGTCGCAGAAGATACGGAATGCAGGCTTCGGCTTCTTCCGGTAGCGGGTCGCGGTTCCCCGGCGGACGGCACTTCACGATATTGCATATATACACCCCTCTTTCGCGGGACAAACCCATCGCCTTTAGTATCCTATCGAGGAGCTTTCCGGCTCGCCCGACAAACGGTAATCCGATACGGTCCTCATCTCCTCCGGGGCCTTCACCGATGAATACGATACTCGCGTTCGGGTCCCCCTGTCCGACGACTATTTTATTTCGCTTCTCGGCAAGGCCACAGCGTTCACAACCGCCGTCTCGAATTATAGCTTCTTCGAGTTCCACGAGTGTATTCGCGGAAACCGCATCGTCGAGCCTCGAATCGCCGGATGTCTCTTTTTGCTGCGGGAAACCGATATTTTCTGGCTCTGCCTCTGTTACCAGACCGAGGTCGAGAACTATCTGTTCCTCGCCCATATCC
>QNEE01000185.1 GCA_003645085.1 bacterium
GGGCGGAGTCCGCGCCGAATTACCCTCGGGGACTATCACCAGAGCCGACGTTTTCTCTGTGATGCCGTTCGACAACAAGGTCGTTGTTGTCCCGGTTACCGGACAAAATGTCGTCGAAATCATCGAGAGAATGGCCGGAAAATACAATGGCGCACTTGTCGGCGGCGTCGAGGTTACCTACAATCCGACCAACGGTTTTATTACCGAAATAACTATAAACGGCACCAAAATCGACTCATCGGCGATTTACGATTTCGCCACTACAGATTATGTCTATTATAGTTATGGAATACCGCAGTTCGAGGCTGTGGATAAAAGCGAAGTTCGTTTTACCGGGATTTTATTACGCGACGCTATCGAAAGGTGGCTTGCCGCGCATTCACCGGTTACACCCGATGTCGATAACCGCTGGCGGAATGTGGAGGTCGACCGATGACTCGCCCATCGTCGATAGTCGGTCTCACGCTTATCGTCTCTTTATTTGCTCTCTCGGGGTGCACAACCGAAGAGAAAGTAGTCAAAGAAACGCCCGGCGAGGTCGGTATCGATTTTGTATTCCCGAAGAAGGATTTTTCCGAAGGGGAAGTTATCTGTGTAAAAATAGTGCTTAAAAACGGAACTGGGGATACTATTTCACTGGAGGATTATCCCGCAAAAACTCTCGAACTTTTCGATGCTTACGGCAAACCTGTATCAAAGGTCCAGCGAACGAAATACCCCAAACCACCCAATATGTGGTTACCGCCCGGAGACAGCTCTTCTAATGTGGTAGACTTGACCTGCACATTCGAAAATTCTGGTCCCGGTATGCTCGCGCCCGGTTTTTATACAATAAAAACGACCACACACTATTTCGCCGGAAAACAAGCCAGGCTCAGGGTTCAGGGATATGCCCTCGTCGATACGGCGATATTCGAGGTAACCCCTCCCGAAGGGGAAGCTAAAGAGGCTTTCGATGCCTATTTCGAGGCTATATCATTAGACGGTAATATTAGCGACTTCGTTGGGGTAACGCAAATCGAGTTTTCCGAAGAAACGCGCGCAAAACTCGATAGTATAGCCGAAAAATACCCGTTTACTCCCATAGGCAGTAGAATTCTTGTCAACGACGGAGGGATATGGTATAGAAGCGTCCCGCTTGAACGCTACAGGAAATATATGCTCGAAGCACCGGTCGAATGCCCTTGCTGCCTGCATCGAAGAGTTATCGATAGGATGATAAAAAGATATGTCCTGAAACGCGAACGAGAAGAAATTCTCGATATCGTCGAAGAAAGCCTCGAGGCGCACCCCGAGGACACGCCCGTTGGAAACTATCTCAGGTGGGCGTTTCGGTTCCGGATGGAGGACGGTTTTCTAATAAGATGAGCGTTGCACCGAACAGCAGAAAAATGCCCTACGAACTCTCTATCGAGGAGATTCAGCTATACGTCATGCCATTGCTCGGTCTTAAAAACGCTAAGCCCCGTTCCCGGAAATGGCTCAAACGGTGGTCGTTAGCAAACACCGAACTTGTCGAATTCGACGGTGCGGAACCGGTGGTCGTTAAAGGATTGCGTAAGCCGCTGGACGCTCAAATTTACATCAGAAGGGAGCTTCCGCCAGAAGTCGGCGGCTCGATGCCGAAATTCCTCGGCGATTTTGCTGTCCGGGATACGGTTTTTATGGTTACGGCTGTTGCGCCCGGTAAACCGCCGGAAAGCGCAGAACAAATCCCGACAATAGTGGAAGGTCTTCTTAAACTCGATAAGTTTTTCAGAGAGGATTGGAAAAATAGAGAAACCCCGGAGGGTATCTGGGAAACGGACTTATTTTCCGGCGGCATTAAAGCAGCCGCCCAACGAATCGGTGGCGAAACAGGCGAAAGGCTTGCGAATATTATGGAAAAGCTGTCTGAATGGCCAATAAATCGCCTCGAAACATACTCTTATGGTCTTATGCACGGCGACCCGGGTGTCGATAACGCTTTCGTATACGGCGACGATGTGGTTTTTATCGACGGCCCCGGCGAGGTCGGCCCGGAGCTGGTAGATGTCGCTTATCTTCTCCAATCGGCGGCGGCTTGTCTCGACGATTTCGAGACGGAACCGACAATCGAGGTCCTGAGTGAACATTATAACAAACCGCTGGATATAATGCGCGAAGATTTAATTATCGCGGATGCCGTCGCTCATTCGACCGTGATACAGTGGTTCGACAGGTGCGCTACCGAACTACTATCCGATTACGCCGAGCTTTACGACCACCTTATCGAGGAGAGGCTTTATGCGCTGGAGAGGCTGGTAGAGAATTATATAGCTACGCCCGATGCAAATTAATACGCTCAGTTATATCGTCTCCGCATTTCTTTTCTGGTTTGGTGTCAGATTATCGAATCCGATTATCGCCTATATTTTAAAACAATGCACTAAATACGAACCGAAAAATATTAAAACCGACCCGGGAATGGTGATAGGCGTTTTTGAGAGATTTATTGTAATTACCCTTGTATTACTTGGAGAGTTCTCGTCTATAGGTTGGATTTTAGCGGTGAAGGCGTTGGCTTCTTACCAATTCCGCGAGAAAGAAGTCTCTTCCGAATATGTCCTCGTCGGAACATTGGCGAGTTTATCTATCGCGCTTTTGACGGGTCTGTTAATTAGAGCGATATTACTATAAAATAACTGAATTTTGTAAATTTTTGAATTTTGTCATTTCGACCGAATGGAGAAATCTTAAACTTTATTATTCGCGAGATTTCTCGTCGCTAACGCTCCTCGAAATGACATTTATTAACAATATCGCGCAAGGCAATAAAAAATATCAGGAGGGTTTTATGCACAACGGCTGGATTACGTATCTATATCAATTCATTATCGGCGGGATATTCTTCGCGGCGGGGACGATATTCGTCGTGAAGGTGAAATCGGCGAATCTGAAGCTGTCCGCCGACCGCAAATGGGTAACGGCGCTGGTTATCGGCTATTTCGGCCTCGCGATAGTTTTCGGCGTCTGGACATTACTCGCGATACATACGTAGGGGGCGACTATGCAATTAATGGGAACTACTATAGATTATATAATCCTGATTGTTTATTTCATCGGGATACTCGGTTTCGGCGCATATTTCGCTCGGTTCACCAAATCGACTAAAGATTTCTTTTTCGGCGGGCAAAGATTCGCGTGGTGGCTAATCGCGGCGTCGCTGGTCGCAACCGGTATCGGCAGCTACAGTTTCCTGAAATACGCGCAGACCGGTTTCACCGCGGGAATGAGTTCGACTATGACCTACCTGAACGACTGGTTTATGATACCGCTGTTTATGTTCGGGTGGCTGCCGATTATATATTTCAGCCGGATTCGCTCTGTGCCGGAGTATTTCGAGCGCCGTTTCGACCGGAAAACCCGCCTCGTGGCTACAGTATTCACCCTGCTGTATCTGGTCGGCTATATCGGTCTGAATTTCTATCTGATGGGAATCGCGCTGCGGAGTATGCTCGGTATCGATATGTGGATTGCGATACCGGTTGTCGCCGTAATCAGCGCGATATATGTTACGACTGGCGGCCAAACCGCGGTTATATTCACCGACCTGATACAAGGTTTGTTCTTATATATCGCAGGCGCGATACTGCTAATCGTCGGGCTTTCGCATATCGGTGGACTCCAGGAATGGTGGTCGAGCATAGATATTGCGCACAGGCTGCCGTTTCCAGGCTTCAACCGACCGGCGGAATTCGAGTTCAGCGGGATTTTCTGGGGCGAGGGCATAGTCGGCACGCTCGCATTCACATTTATAAATCAGGGCTTTATTATGCGGTATCTCGCCGTGAAATCGGTGAACGAGGGCCGCAAAACGCTGACCTTTAATACCCTCCTGCTTATGCCGATATCCGCGGTGGTAGTCGGTTGTATCGGCTGGGTCGCCGCATCGATGGTAACCAAAGGCCAGATTAACACCGGTGTCAACGCAAAAGATATTTTTATGATAGTTTCGAACGTAGTAACAAAACCGGGGATATTCGGGTTCGTAATCGCGGCGCTGACTGCGGCGCTTATGAGCACTATCGACACGCTCATTAACGCAGTCGCCGCTATCGGTATCTACGACGTCTATCGACCGTATATCAAAAAGGAAGCGTCCGACAAACACTATCTCAACGCCAGCCGGGTCGTCTCTGTGTTGGCGACATTAATAGGCCTAGCACTGGTTCCGGTTTTTTCACAGAGCAGAAGTATACTCCAGGCGCATTACGCCTTCGTGGCGATGGTTACCCCACCGATGCTCGTGGCGATTTTTCTCGGCGTTATCTGGAAACGGTTCACCCCAAAAGCGGCGTTCTGGAGTATGATTGTCGGCGGTATCCTGATTATTATCAGCACTATTTTCCCGCAGATAATTATACCAATCGCCAAAACGCACGGCCTCACCGACGGCAGCGATGCGAATATCGTCTTCGAGAGAATAGATGGCCGCGAGATAATGGGACCGAGAGCCGCTTATAACTGGCAGGAGATTTTCGGCCCAGAGGACGGCGAAACCAGCGAATTCCTGGTCGAATACGAGTTGAAAACCGAGTTCGAGGGTCGCTATTCCGAATCGAGTCCAGTCTATACGAAATTCGACACGATTAACGGCACGGTTATCCAGCGATATTGCGCGCCGCTTTCTGGGCTCAAACCGCGTAGCAGTTATACATTCCGTGTTATCGATACGGAAACGGAGGACATCTACGACGGCGTTCTCGACAAGGGACTCGGCGCCGACAAACTCCCAATAATCGAACTGACCACCGAAAACAGCGTCTCGGAAGAGGCAAAACGCGATTTCACGCACTTCGGTTTCAAAACCGCCGGGAATTACAAATATTTCCGTTCGGTTTTCGGCCTCATAGTGTGCCTGATTATCGGTGTTGTCGTCTCGTTCATTTCCAAACCAAAAAAGGACATCGACGGCCTGACGGTGGGGACGATAATGGCCGCCAAACGCAAATTCAAGGGGGGAGAGCCGCGCGAGGAACCGGGAGAGATAATCCGCGCGGAAGTAGAGCTTTACGAGGGGGCCGAGGAGGTCGTCCATCTCGACAGGCACGATATGGAGAAACTCAAAGCTGTGCCGGGAGATTTGCTCTATGTCGCCGATGCCCGCGCGTGGCTTGGTGGTCTTCGCTCGACCCATGTCAAAGCGGGCGAGCCTCA
>QNEE01000186.1 GCA_003645085.1 bacterium
CCGATAAGGGAGTCCGCGCTGGTCAGGATAACGTGCCAACAATAAGTGGTATCCTCGTTCGGGGGGGGCGTAATCAAAAATTCCCAGTGGACGGTGTCGACATCTCCCGGGAGAACGGTTCCGAGAGGCATAGGGTCGAAACCGGAGGCGAGAGAGAAATCGTCAGGTAGTTCGAGAGAGATAACGACATCGTTAGCGGCCTCGCCGCCGACATTCTCCACAATGAAATCGACGGGAAACGGATTCGGTTCGGGAAGGCAATCGACCATATCCAGAGGGTTCGGGTATTCGGCGCGACGCAACAACTCGGCCTGTTCCATCCCGCCGCCGATATAGAAATCGTCGATAAACCAGCCGCGGAAACCGTTATACAGCGCATCTACGGTCTCGAACTCGAAACGAACCATCAGGTCGTGGCCGGAATATTCCGGTTCGAGAAAATATGTCCATTTTATCCAGATACCGGACGAGAGGTATCCTCCGGAGGAGTAGCTTTCGTATTCATCCCATCCGGGAAGGCGCGAGAACGGCGGATTCAGCCAGTTTAGAGTATCCCACGTCAGGCCGCCGTCCGAAGAGACCTCGATATACATCATATCGAACGCGTTAATGTCGATGCACTCGACTTCCCACCAGGTCCAGAAATAGAACATAATACGTCCGAGTCCCGCAGTTTCGAAAAGCGGGCTTGTAAGCGTCCCGCCGTGGTCGTGATATGAGTTCCCACCGGAATGGAATCCGCCGGTGTGGTCGAATGGTTCGCCGATAAAGGTGCCGTTCTCGGGATTACCATACCAGAAACAGGCGTTGCCGGAGCGAGGTTCGGGAAGGCCGGCCGGGCTGGGGTCGCCCAGCTCGACCATCGGGCTGGCGCCGTATATATCGGTATGCACCGTTATCAGGTCGGGGTCGACTATCCATTGCCACTGGCAACTCGTTGTGAAAGCGGCGGTTGTCCAGCCGGGGCCGCCGCTCTCGAAATCCTCGAAGTATGGAACCGGAACGGTCATAGGCCGTGCCCTAGGAGGAAGGACGAGCACCCTTTCGGGATGGCGCGCTGATTCGAGACGTTCCTCTCGCGTCGGCAGGGAGAAAAGAGTAGCAACAGCTAACAATATTATCGGAATATATATGTTCTTAAAAAACGTCATTTCACCATCGTCATTTTTCTGCTCTGGTGGAAATCTTTAGTTTGGAAAACTATATAATATGTGCCAGAAGGGCAGTTCGGGCAAGCCCAATTTTTAGTGAATTTGCCCGCAGGGATTTCCGTATGGTTTATCGGCGTATCTACCAGCCGGCCGAGGATGTCGTATATCCGCAAATCGACCAGAGACGCTCTCGGCAGCTCGATATCGAAACAGACCGTCGTATTGAACGGGTTCGGACGCGGCGGTCCGAGGGAGTATTCTGTCGGTAAGTCCGGTTTCTTTTGTGGTTCAGTTTCGTTGCCGGGGATATTCGGTCTCGTCGAACCTTCTTCACCAATTATTATCGACGCCGGCATTCCAAGCGCAATAGCTATATCGTGCAAGCTGCCGTAATCGACACCGAAATTCATAATAGCCGCTCTTACTCCCGGAATATCGGCTATCAAGAAACAATCGTCATCAATATAATACATTCCTTGCGGTGCGTCGCTGCCGCAACCGCCGCTATAATAGCGATTACCGTCCTCTTTTAATAATTCTATTGCATCGCCACCTGTGAAGCCAGTATATTTTTTAGCTCGCCCCGACCCCACAGGGGTTATTACAGGATTTTCATCGGTGGAATATAAAGTCGCGTGCATGCCGATAAACGCCCCGACCTGTCCGATGTCCATTCCGTTCTCAAATCGATAGATAGCGTCCCGCTGACGGACGTTATACATCATACACAGCGTATCTATAACAGTTAAATCCGAACCGCACGTGAAATCGTATCTGTAGACCTGGACGTGGCGGAAGCCGATATATGTTATCCCGGTAAAGTAGTCCCTGCCTTTATTAGGGTCGACCTTCACGAACGGTCGATAATGTAGAAGAGCGGCTTTATCGATAGTCAACTCCCACGTGAACTCATTGCCGTTTTTCGTAACGCTGAAATCGCATTCTTCGGGAGGGATACCGACGAGCATAACGTTATAGTTATTATTATAAGGGAATACAATACCTAATCCGGTCGCCGTTATTGTCGCGTGGGTTTCTGGGTATTCACCTTTTAACAACCAGCCGTTCGGCCCGCCGAAAGTATTGAACCTCCCGCAATACCAAGAGCCATACTCGGCCACACAATCCTGATAGTCGTTTGTTTCTACCCAACCTTCGGTCGAGCCTCCTGTTTGGACGATGAAGGCGTAGTTGCAGTATCCGGTGCCGACGATTGTGTCGTAATTGTCGTAGTCATCTATCTCGCAATTGGCGTTGCCGTCGAGGGGCGTTCCGGTGATGTCGGTGATTTCGTTGGAAAGCTCGACGTGGTAGGCCTCGTTACCGGGGAAGGTATCCGGCAGGAACATTGTGAGTTCGGTGAGGTCTTCGGAGAATTTCATCGAATCGATATTAACGGACGCCATATTGCGGCAAATCGCCCCGATATCGATATTGTCGGTGAAGGAAGTCGTGTCCATCGGCTCGGAGAATGTGACTTTGATTGCGTAATCGCCGACCTTCTTGACCTCGGTTTGCGGGGGGTTGTTGTCGATGATGACATCGACCGTTTCGGCGACAACTGTGCCGCAGTATGTCCGTGCCCAGACCCAGACCTTGTGCGGCCCGTCGGGGAACTTGCGGGTGTCGAGGGAGCAAGGATAAGCTGTGTTTTGCCAATTAGGGTCGTCCAATCTTTGGAGGGTGTTCCAGTAACCGCCGAAAGTAGAAGATAAATCCCTCGTCTCATTAGTCGAACCGGTCATCTTCGATAAATCCCAAATTAAAGCATCCTGACTAAGATACGAAGCCCGAATTTCGTCAAATGTATCGTAATTGCCTTGTTGGAATTCTCTCGTCAATTCTCCATCGAATTTGAAATTACCTAAATTCGCATTATCAACCCCCCATTTAACTTCATAAGGATAAATAGGCCTCCAACCTGGCATGGGAGTTTCAAATTGAAACCAAGCCGCTATAGATATTCCTCCACTTAAAACTTGTTGTTTCGACTCGCCTGAGCCTTCGATACCGTAGGCGTGCAGAAAGGATAGAGTTTCGGTTATTTCTTCCTGGAAGTAATCGCAATCCAAGCCATATTGAGTTTGGAGTATTCGTAAGGGGTTACCGTATGCTGTCCGAGCGTCTCCAAATACAAGATGGATATGCGGGGAATCCCAGCCTGGTCTGGCATTGCGCATATTGCACGAGGGTTTACCGATATAAGTTCCGGCGGGTATAGAACCACCAGTGTCTACTAAATTCCATACATTCTCAGGAATAGTCTCTTTATCAATATGACCATATATTATCCCCCCGACATGAACTTCGTAATCTTTGGCCCCCGCTGCGTAGTTATGTCCCCAATTTATACTTACCATTCCACCGTCTATCGCGAAGATACTGTCGTTGCAACCCACATGAATATCAACCGCCGCGTGTAGATAGGGAGGGGGACTTTGAACACCGTAAGTTTTGCCAATTCGGGGATTTGGCCCAAAAGGTTGGTCCGGTCCGGCAAATAAGATTGAAGGAAGAAGAAACAAGATGATTACGATTATTCGCCTCATCTTACTCACCTCCTTCGATTTTTAACAAAACGACTTTTGCACTATAATCCTCTATTGCTTGGCAACCGTCGAAAAGAATAATATCATTTTCACAACAATACGTAGGCCAGCAATGTAAATGCAAAGGTTTTGGTGGCCAGGACGAAAGGAGAGAACCGTTGCTTCTAGAATAAACCTCTAAATTACCGGTAAAAATATCACCGCTTAGACCTCCAATTATGTAAACATTACTATCGTTTAAAAAGCCTATTTTTTCAGTTATAATTTCGGTATTCTGGACCCAAAGTAGTTCTAGTGTGTCTTCTATATTGAAAAAGTATAGGTATCTAGTGGTTTCTTCTTCGTTAACGACCAATGTATACAGGAGAAGATTGCTCTCGTTTGCGTGCCAATTACCAACAATTAATATGTCTGCCGATTCTACGTATGGTATAGAAAACCTATATTCGTTGTATTGGTCAGCTTTTACAAGTGTCAGGTTTTCTACGGGGCCATCGAGATAGAAAACGGTGCCGTCCGGTTGCAAAGTATATCGTTTCTGAATCCCCTTCTCACCATCCAGTCCGAACCTTAAGTGTTTATAGTCAAGTATAGATTTTGTGAACAATTCCGTGCCCATCGTGTCATAAACAATTAGGTTGGTATAATCACTGTTGGGACCATATTGGATAGCTAAATATTGCCCGGCAAAAGACCCCGTATAGTATCCGCTGGGGAGGTCGATTCTATATTGCGGTTCGCCGTCTTTGGTCAACGCATATTCCCACCCCGGATAAAGGGAATCTTTTCTTTCGGACTTTCTTAACCAAACGAAAGCCCAACCGTTTCCTCCAATAATACGAGGACAAATAAATTCCTCGAGATAAACCCACGGTGGATAGCTCGAATACAAGGGGGTAACTTTTAGCGAATCAAATTCCCGATTAGGGAAGTATAAAGTATCACCTCTACTACCCTGGCTTATAAATGTATCTAAACCAAGGTCCGTCTCGTATTTTTCTATTAAATGGTCTTGCCTTACATCGAGAAAATGCTCGTCGGTAGGGTTATAAAGAGAATCTACGTGTCCCAAAGTATCCATTCGGATATAGCAACTTGTAGACTCACTTCTATGTGTCCCCGTGAGCCAGATTTTACCTGAGTCGTCAACCTGTAATCCGCTTATCTTTATTCCCGTTCCTTCCCAATCCTCCTCTGTCAATAATACGCGAAAGATGTATATGTCTTTGATGATTATAACTTCGACACTATCCTCCGCTTCACACCCCATTTCGTCCTCAATTTTCACCTTTACCCAATAAGTATCCGCTTCTTCGTATTTATGGCAAATCGTGTTTTCGGTTGTAGTTGTGTCGTCCGTTCCGTCGCCGTCGAGGTCCCAGGAGTAGGTTAGGGCTCCCCAGCCGGAGGCTGTGGCGGTAAAGCAGGCGCTGTCGCC
>QNEE01000187.1 GCA_003645085.1 bacterium
CGATGCCTCACCGACATGGGCGTCTTTACAATCGGCCTATAATATGGAATACGGCGAATTCGGTATCTACGACCCCGACGATGGGACTATCTTTTTCGAGATTTCGCGGATGCTCTATGCCGCGACGGACGGGGATGTCGATTTCTATGGTGTTATGCTGATACCCGCGAGAGAGTCGGCCGCTTTTGCTATCTCGACCGACCCGAATCCTGTAGATTTCCGTGCCGCGAGTTTCCCGGGAAGTAAAGAGGTGAGGGATTGAGTAATAGAGCATTTTAAACCGCTTTCGCTGAAAACCGTTGCTTTGAGATTCCGAGTGGTGTCTATCTCTATCGCCCGATTGCCGGGGATTTCGAGAAGACGAAGCGGATGGTGCTGGTGAAGTAGGACTTATAACCTATTTCACGTCGAATTAAACCCCGCTGTATAAATGGCGGGGTTTTTCCAGAAATCAATATCCTTAGAAGAGAAAGATGATGAAAAACTTATAAGTTTCTACATCCGAACAAGTTAACCGGCAATACTACATTAAACAATTCTTTGGTTTACGTATTGACTTTACGACCTAATTAGCTATATTCTCAAGAAAAGTAAGAACCGATGAATGATAAGAACTGGACAGTATCGGCGATAGACTTATTCTGCGGTGTTGGCGGAATGACTCGGGGTCTTATACGAGCGGGGATAGAGGTAATCGCTGGGTTCGACACCGACGAGACGTGTAGATACGCTTACGAAGCGAACAACGAAAGTTCGAAGTTTCATAGCAAGGATGTAAAGGACCTTTCGGGAATCGAGCTAAAAAAGATATTTGGCGAATCGAATGTTCGCATACTCGTCGGTTGTGCGCCCTGCCAACCTTTTTCGAGCCATACCCAAAAAAATAAGAATAGAGAAAAAGACGAGAAATGGGGTTTGCTCGATCAATTCGGTAGGCTAGTCGGGGAGCTAAAACCCGATATAGTCTCAATGGAGAATGTTCCCCAAATCGAGAAATCGAGTGTATTTAAGCGTTTTATAAGCGTTCTCGAAGAAAACGAATATCAGATTTCGACGAAAATCGTTTTCTGCCCCAATTATGGAATACCACAAACGCGAACGAGGCTCGTTTTACTCGCGTCGAAATACGGGCCGATAGAATTACTACCTCGAACCACGAGTAAAAACGAATATAAAACCGTCGGTGAAACGATAAGGGATTTAGAGCCTATCGAAGCCGGGCAAGTTTCACAAAAAGACCCTCTTCATAGAGCCTGCGGGCTTTCCGAGATAAATATGAAGAGAATGAAACAATCGAAGCCGGGTGGGACTTGGAGAGATTGGGACGAATCTCTTCTTCTTTCATGTCATAAAAAGGATACCGGAAAATCTTATTGTTCGGTATATGGCCGAATGAAATGGGATGAACCTTCCCCGACGATAACGACACAATTCTATAATTACGGAACAGGGCGTTTTGGACACCCTGAACAGAACAGGGCATTGTCTTTGAGAGAAGGTGCTCTTTTGCAGACATTCCCGCGCGATTATAAGTTCATAGACCCCCAAAATGGCGAGATTTCAATTAAAAAACTCGGTATCCACATCGGGAATGCGGTTCCAGTGGATTTAGCTTACATAATAGGCAAAAGTATATTAGAGCACTTGGAGTGGTATTATGCCAGATGAAAGTCGATTTACATTTGAAATTTCTTTGAGTGTCCTAAATCACTTAGGAAGGAACCTTTATCGCAGTTTTATAACGGTTCTCGGCGAAGCGGTCTCAAACTCTTGGGATGCCGATGCAGAGAATGTATGGATCTATATAGATCGAGAGCAAAATTTTCTCATCATAAAAGATGATGGGGATGGCATGACCGCAAACGATTTCCAGAATAAATTTTTAAAAATCGGATATTCTAAGAGAAAAGATGGCAAAACAAAATCAAGAAAGGATAGACCATATATTGGTCGAAAAGGCATAGGCAAATTAGCTATGTTATCCTGTGCTGATAGGATATCAGTTATTTCGAAAACCAAAAATAGTGATTATGTTGGTGGAACAATCGATAATACAGGCTTAGACGATGCCATTAAAGAAGATTTAACACCACAAGAATATCCTTTAGAGAATTTCAATATCACCTTATTCGAGCCTTACATCGAAGACCACGCTAAAGGAACGATTGTATATTTTGAAAACATAAAAGACGGGATAAAGAATACTATCGATTATTTGAAGAAAACTTTAGCATTGTATTTTAGGTTCTCCCTAATCGATGATTCTTTTAAACTATTTTTAAACAATGAGCCAATCACGAGCGAGAATTTGGATGACCTCGCAGTAAAAACACAATTTATTTGGTTAATAAATAGCCTTGAAGACCCTTACATACGAAGACTTAAGGAAAAATTTCCACCCCTCGAAGAAAAACAAATTACAATAGGGAATGGTATTGTGGGATTTATAGCTTCCGTCAAAAAGCCGAGCCATCTTAAGATTACAGGAACGGACGAAAGAGTTGGAGTCGACCTTTTCGCTAATGGTAGGCTCAGGGAAAAAGATATTTTAGAGCATATTCCAACAAATAAGTATATAGAGAGTTATTTATACGGGCAGATTCATTTTGATGAACTAGATGACGAACAAGATAGATTTGCTACCGCCCGTGAGGGTATCGTAGCAAATGATGATAAATTTAATAATTTTTTAAAAATATTCAGGGAACAAGTTTTACGCATTATCCTTGAAGATTGGGATATTGGGAGAGTCAAGTATCGGGATGATGGAGATTCTGAAAACATGCGTATTACAAAAAAACAAAGAAAATCCATAGAACTCTTTAATGCTGTCGCGGAAGATTATACCGAACCTCCGAGCGATCTCGAACCTCAAGAGGTTAAGGACTATCAAACCAAGGTGGAAGGTTGGATTAATGAATTGAGCACAGATGCGCAATTCAACTTTTCTTCTTATGCAGATTGTTTTGTCTCCGAAAACTTAATCAGAAAGTTTATTATCGATAAAAACATAGATATATCAAGTGTACAAAACGAAATTGAACAGCTAAAAATGCGAGAAAAAACGAATAAAGATAATGGTAACATAAATATTGAGCTCAGACAGAAAAATATAGATATTAGCTATCTCGATATGGAACCTCTCGCCAAATTAGCGGATACAACAGGAGTCGAAAACTGTCTGCACAAAGACGCCAAGCAATATAAACCGATTAGAAACGCTCTTATGCATACAGCCCGCCTAACCGAAGACGCAAAAGAAAAGCTAACAACAGTTTATAAAAACATAAAGGGGAGAATTATAAAACTATTATCTGGCAGTGACTAACTAATATCGCTCGTTTTAATAAAGCAAATCGAATTAAATAATATGAGTGATACGGTTTCCGAAAAGAAGCGTTCCGAGATAATGAAGGCGAGTAAGCCAAAGGGGAACAAATCCACAGAAAAAGCTCTAATCGAATTATTCAAGGAACACCGTATAAAAGGCTGGAAAAGGAATTACAGGATAGCGGGCGCATTTCCCGATTTCGTTTTTCCTAAATTAAAGATTGCAATTTTCGCCGACGGCTGTTTCTGGCACGGTCATAATTGTAGAACCCTCCGACCTAAAACGAACCGCAAATACTGGGACGAGAAAATCAAGAAAAACCGAGAAAGAGATAAAGCGATAAAAGGGAGAATAGAAGCTAAAGGCTGGACGGTCTTCCGCATTTGGGAGTGCGAGATAAAAAAGGGCATCCTTCCGAACGAGTTAATTGAATTACTAAAATGGGACTCATAAACCCTCCCCTCTCCCACCCACAGCCCCGTCCGGTGCTTGTCTCCGGGGTCGGGGCTGCGGCGGTGTGCCCGGCAAGGGGGCATTGTTCACCCGACCCCGCAATAGCGAGGTTGGGAGAGGGGGTGCGTTCCGGCCGCTGCGTTTATTTACTGGATTTCTCTTTATAGGCCAGCGCCAGAGCCACCGCGTCGAACATATTCTTCCAATAGTCCTCTTGCCATCTCGAAAGCCTCTTCCGGTTCGGACGAGGCCTTAAGTAGCGCCTTAATTCCCGGAAATAATTCATTGCGATATAATGCGCCGCCTGTTTCTTAGTCGTCCAGCCATCCCCGCAGATTATCTTCCTCACAGTAGTCGGCGCGAACCTGACTATCTTAATCTTCCTCGCTCTCGCTATTCTCTCTATGCTATTAATAAGCGCCTTCAGGTTGCGCGAGCGCCTGATTTTTATAAGGTTCGATGTCTCGACGACTAATACTTGAGGTTCGTAGAAGTAAACAAGCTTCTTAAGCCATACTTTAGCGTCTGCGAGCATTTCTTTTCTCGTCCCGCGATTGGTGAACGTCTTAACGCCGTAATCCATAAGACCCAGACGCCCTATAAGCGCATAGCCGGTCTCTCTCGTTCCCGGGTCGATACCCAATATGATTTTATTTGTTTTTCTTGTTCTGTTCATACTTTTTGAGTAAATAATTAAAGAGTGCGCCTCTCGATTTCTTGATTTTGCTCGAAGGCAGATACTGCACGCGCTCGAACGCCTTTCTTATTATTCTCTTTCCGTAGTTCTCGAAGGCGAAAACATAGAAGGCGATGTTGTCCTCGTCGTCGAAGGCCTCGGCGATATACTCCGGTGTCAGCTTTTTCGGGATTCCCCTATCGATATCGTTCTTTTTATAAACATTAATTAATTCATCGCTCTTATCGTCTTTATCGCTTCTGATTCTGTTATCGCTCTTATCGATAGCGTTTGTTTTGGAAATATTTACGGCGGATTTTCCGTTTCGGGCAATTTCCTGTGCATTACTTGTGGATTTCCAATCGGCGATTTTAATTTCTATAGCCTGCCATTTCCCTTCTGTGGCGATGTATTTCGACCTTTCGAGATGACGAAGCCACGCTCTCACCGTAAGCTCGTATAGTCCCGTCTCCTCTGCTATCTTCGCCGACGATGTTTTCAACTTCCCGTCCTTATCCGACTTGACCAGAAGATACATCATCAGCCAGCCGACCTTGCCGAGTTTCCGGTAGTGCTTTCCCTCCGGATTGCAGAGAAGCTGCTGGTA
>QNEE01000188.1 GCA_003645085.1 bacterium
GTTCTATTCGAGAAAGCCGAAATCGGCGGGCTGCTCGAAAACGCCAATCTGGTCGAAAACTACCCCGGTTTCCCGGAAGGTATCGGTGGTCCGAAATTAGCAATTCTACTCCGGAACCATCTGATAAAAACGGGCGTCGAAATACATTTCGAGAAGGTTATAGAACTCGATTACGCTAACGAGCGATTCCATCTGCGAACCGATAAAAGGCGCGTCGATTCGCGTTTCGCGATTGTAGCCTCCGGGACGAGACCACGCAAATTGAATATCGAAGGTCTTTCTGAATGTGTGAAAAAATCGATTCTATACGAAATCCAGCAAATAAAAAATATCGAGAACGAGAAAATCGCGATAATCGGCGCCGGCGACGCCGCATTCGACTACGCGATAAACCTTTCGAAAAGAAACGAAGTCGTAATACTCAACCGCGGGCAAAATGTTAAATGCATACATTTGCTTTTTGAAAGGGCGAGTGCTATCGGAAGTATTTCTTATCTGGAAGATACTGAAACTAAACGAATCGAGAGCCATAACGGCGGCCTTAAACTAACCTGCACAGGCCCGACTGGAGTCTCCGAAATCTCGGTAAAATACCTCGTCGCCGCTGTCGGTCGCGAACCAGAACTCCGGTTTTTATCCGAGAATATCAAAAAAATCCGAGAAAGGCTTGTAAAAGATAAACACATATATTTTATTGGAGATGTCGAGAACGGAAAATTCAGGCAAACCGCTATCGCTGTCGGCGACGGCATCCGCGCGGCGATGGAAATCTCCAGAAATATACAGAGAAAAACCGAATGAAAATTATCGCTAAAACATCCAATAAGGATATTGCGACGGTCTATATCGCCGAGATGCCCAACGGCGAACCGGTCGAATTTGTCGAGTCGGTTCAGCCGCCTATCCCGCGCGATAAAAAATGGGTCTTGATAATATCGACCCTTTACGGATGCCCGGTCGGATGTCCGTTCTGCGACGCCGGGCATTATTACCACGGCAAAATCTCCCGTGACGATTTGATTGCCCAGATAGATTTCTTGATATCGAACCGTTTCCCGAACAGGGTCGTCCCTGTCCCGAAATTCAAAATCCAGTTTGCGCGGATGGGAGAGCCGGCGTTCAACGACAACATACTCGAAGTTCTCGAACTACTTCCCTCGCTTTACGACGCCCCCGGTCTTCTACCGACTTTATCGACAGTGGCTCCCGCCGGAACGGACAGTTTTTTCGACAGGCTTTTGAAAATCAAAAAAGAGCTTTACAGCGAGAAATTCCAGCTCCAGTTCTCGATACACTCCACCGACGTGGAAAAACGGGATTGGCTAATCCCAATTAAAAAATGGGATTTTCCGAAAATAGCCGAATACGGACAGGCGTTCTACGAAAGGAGAGGGCGGAAAATAACACTGAATTTCGCGCTCGCAAAGGATGTCCCGTTAGAACCGCGTGTTCTCGAAAAACACTTCTCGCCAGAGAAATTCCTGATAAAGATAACGCCCGTGAACCCGACCTGCAAAGCCTCCGCGAACCGGATATCATCCTATATCATTCCGGAAATAGTGGATTACGAGCTAATCGACGACCTCCGCGCGCGCGGCTACGAGGTCATCCTGAGCATCGGCGAGTTGGAGGAAAACCATATCGGCAGCAACTGTGGCCAGTTTGTAACCAACTATATGCGCGAAAAAATTCCCGTCGAAGGAGGATACTCATACACGGTCGAACGGCTGAACAGTTAAACCGTTCCAGGGTTCTAATATTCTGTCTGTTTCTTCGTTGTGAGAGAATGGAATGACTGAAGCAATCTCGCAGAACGATGTCATTGCGAGGAGCGGTAGCGACGTGGCAATCTCCGTAAAATTACGGGATTGCTTCGCCTGCGGCTCGCAATGACAGGATTTATAGCAATTAATTTCAAGGGAGGAACAAGATGAAAAAAGCATTGGTTTTATTAGCTGTATTTTTTGCGATTGTCGCTGTATCCGGCGCACTCGCAGATACGACATTCGTCTGCGGCGACGTCTCCGGCGTATGGGACAGCTCCGGTTCGCCGTTCTGCGTTGTTTGCGATGTCCGCGTCCCGCCGGGGAGTACGCTGGTTATCGGCCCGGGAGTCGATGTAATATTTATGTCGGAATTTGGGTTTACGGTGGATACAAATGCGGTATTGAAAGCCATAGGGAATGCAAGCGACTCGATAATATTCACCAGTCGCGATACAACCTTGCGCCACGACGGAATAATGTTATATAGCTCTGCGGACGGGTGCACGCTGTCGTATTGCAGAGTGGAAAATGGAGGAAGCGGAATTCGTTGCAGTTATTCCAGTCCTGCAATAATCAACAATACCATATCCGGAAACTCGGGAGACGAGCACTACGGTGGCGGAATTTATTGTCATAATTCTAACCCGACCATAACCGGTAATATCATCTCTGGAAACTCAGGAACCTACAACGGCGGTGGGATTTACTGTGGTGGTTCCAACCCTACCATAAGGAACAATACCATATCGGGAAACTCGGTATTTGGGCACGGCGGCGGGATTTACTGTGAGTACTCTTCTAATCCCATCATAACTAACAATACCATATCGGGAAACTCGGCGAGCTTAGGCGGCGGGATTTACTGCAACAATTCTAACCCGACCATAACCGGTAATATCATCTCTGGAAGCTCAGGAACCTACATCGGCGGTGGGATTCACTGCGACAATTCTAACCCGACCATAACCAACAATACCATATCGGGAAACTCGGTATTTGGGGACGGCGGCGGGATTTACTGTGAGTACTCTTCTAATCCCATCATAACTAACAATACCATATCGGGAAACTCGGCGAGCTTAGGCGGCGGGATTCACTGCCATAATTCTAACCCGACCATAACCAACAATACCATATCGGGAAACTCGGCAGACGACAATGGCGGCGGGATTTATTGCGATTATTCATCCAATATTTATATGTCGAATGATATTATTTTGGGCAATACAGCGGGATTCAGCGGCGGCGGGATATGGTTCGATGGAGACAGTGTCCTTACGATAGTAAACAGCACTATAACCGAAAACGCCGCAACCGATTCCGTTGGTGGCGGGATATGCCTCGAAGATAACTCGAGTTTAACCCTGATAAATACAATTGTCTGGAATAATACAGCCCCGACAGGCGAAGATATATCGGTCAATTACTCCTTCGGCGACCCCTGCACCGTATTCGCGGCGTTCTGCGATATCGACCCGGCGATGTGCTTTGTCCAGTTCGGCTCGGCAATTGTCTGGGATACGGGCAATATCGATGCAAACCCATTCTTCGCCGATACGCTGTTTCACCTGTCCGATTCATCCTCCTGCATCGACGCCGGCGCCGAGTCCGTTTATGTTTCGTTATGGGATACGACAATCTACGCACCCCTCGACGATTTCGAGGGCGGAATCCGCCCGTTCGGCTCCGGCTGGGACATCGGCGCGGACGAATACGGCGCAGATATTGTCCGCGAGCATCCCCGCGAGATGCCGCAGACAATATCGATTACCGCGTATCCCAACCCATTCAATTCGGCGGTAACGATTTCCGTAGGGGCAATTCATGAATTGCCCCTACAAATCGAGATATTCGATATAAACGGACGTATCGTTTATGAAATGCCCGTAGGGGAGGGCCTTGTGCCCTCCCGCGTATCGGGCGACCACAAGGGTCGCCACCACGAAACCGCAATCTGGCGACCCGACGGTTCCATCGGCTCGGGCGTATTCCTCGCCCGAATAAGAGGAACGAATACGGCGAAGAAGATAATCTATATGAAATAACCGTAGGGGAGGGCCTTGTGCCCTCCCGCAAACCGGGCGACCACAAGGGTTGCCCCTACGCATCGCAATGACGAATTATTACGGAGGAAACCAATGAAATTAGTCGAAAATTCCCTCGGGCGGCTCGTTCCAACCGAAATGGACGGACGCAAACTCACGCCGTTCCAGGGCGCATTCGCGGACCCGCTAGCAAAGGGACATCGGGCGGCGCCACCCGTCCCGCAATCGCACCCGTTGCACGAGGGCGGCGAGAAGAAGGTCCTGAAAAATATAAAACAAGCCATCAAAAAAACCGGCCTTAAAGATGGTATGACCATCAGCTTTCATCACCACCTGCGCAACGGCGACTATGTGGTCGATATGGTCGTCGATGCCTGCGCGGAAATGGGCATCAAAGACCTGACACTCGCGCCGACAGCGCTTTTCCCGTGCCACGAGCCGCTTATCGAGCATATTAAATCCGGTGTTGTCCGCAATATCCAGGGGTCGATGAACGGACCGGTGGGGAAATTCGTCAGCTACGGCAATATGCCGACCTGCGCGATTTTGCGCACGCACGGCGGTCGTGTCCGCGCTATCGAGGACGGCGACCTGCATATCGATGTCGCGTTTATCGCGGCTCCCTGCGCCGACGATTACGGCAACGCGAACGGCGTCTATGGGCCTTCCGCCTGCGGGCCGCTCGCTTATGGTGCTATCGACGCACAATACGCCGACAAGGTCGTAGTCGTTACCGACAATCTCGTCCGCTATCCCTGCCTGCCGATTAGTATCCCAAGCACGGATGTCGATTACGTAGTAGAGGTCGATAAAATCGGCGACCCGAATCTCATCATCAGCGGCACGACGCGAATCACGCGAAGCCCCGCGCGGCTTTATATTGCGAACATCGCCGCGAAATTTATCAAGGAATCTCCATACTATCGCGACGGTATGAGTTTTCAAACGGGCGCGGGCGGCATCAGCCTCGCGGTAACCAAACAGCTCGGCGATTATATGCGCGAAGACGGCATCCGCGCAGCATTCATCAATGGCGGAATCACGCAGTTCGCGGTCGAGCTGTTCCACGAAGGTATCGTAGAAAAGCTCCTCGACGGCCAGGTGTTCGACACGAAAGCAATCGCCAGTTTCCGCGACGATTTATGGCACTGCGAAACCCCGATGACGATGTATGCCAACATCCACAGCAAGGGGTGTCTCGTCAACAAGCAGGA